>DALTWR010000032.1 GCA_029986975.1 Methanocorpusculum sp. | reverse complement strand
AATTTCCACTATGAGATACAAAATCCATAGTCAAAATAAGGGGCTGAATAGTTACAAAAATAGATTTATGCAGAAAGAAGCTCTGCAGCGGCTTCAAGACCGTCGCCTCCGAGCTTGAATCCTGCTTTCTTTAATGCAATCTGAACAACAGATAAGGTTGCAAGAATCTCCGGGGTATCGATAATGCCCATATTTCCGATTCTGAAAATCTTACCCTTGAATCTGTCCTGACCGCCGGCGAACTCAACGCCCATCTTCTTTGCAAATCCGCGAATCTGCGCATCCTCAATTCCTTCCGGATAGAAGAAACCGGTAACCGTGTTCGACGGCTTGTGGAGTGCATCTTCCTGCGGGACAGGAGCTAATCCCCAGACCTTTCCTGCCTCACGGACTGCTGCGGAAAGTTTTCTGTGTCTTGCAATTCTGTTTTCGATTCCTTCTTCTTCCATCAGACGGCAGGACTCACGAAGGGCCATAAAAAGCGGCACGGCAGGAGTGGTCGGGGTTTCCATCGGGTCAGCATCTGCGGATTTTTTTGCCTTCTTTAAATCAAGGTAGAACGGTCTCTTTTCTGAAAGTCTGTCCCATGCCTTCTGAGAAACAGAAACAGCGGCAAGACCTGCAGGTGCTGCAAGACACTTCTGGCTTCCCACAATTGCAACATCAACGCCCCATTCATCTGCTTTGACAACGTCACCGCCAATGGAGGTAATACCATCTAAGATAAAGAGAGCGTCGTATTTCTTACAGAGTTTTCCAACCTCTTCTGCCGGATTTAAGATTGCTGCTGATGTTTCATTGTGAACAAGGGTAACTACTTCCGCACCGTTTTCCAGAGACTCTTTTAATGCCTCAAGGTTTAACGGATGACCCCACTCTGACTCAATCATCGCGGTATCTCCGTAAATCTTAGAGATAAGACCGAGTCTTTCACCGAACTTACCGTTTACAAGAGATGCAATCTTTTTTCCTGCCGCAAAAGAACCGATAGCTGCTTCCTGTCCTGCGGTTCCGGAACCGGATAAGACAAGGATTTCATTCTGTGTTCCGAATGCCGGCTTTAAACCGCGCACAATATCTGCATAGATTCCGCCTAACTGTTTGCTTCTGTGGTTGATTGCCTGCGGAAGCATTGCGGCGCGAACCGAGTCGGGCATCGGGACCGGACCCGGCATCATTAAAAGAGTTTCTTTATACATACTTTTTCGTCGCTTACATATATGTGAACCAATATAATTATAATCATTCATTACTATGACCGAAGTAGCAGTTATCGCCGGATCAGCATCCGACCAGGCAATCATCGATAAAGCAGTATCAGCTCTTGAATCTCACGGAATTTCTTATGAAACAAAGATTCTTTCCGCGCACCGCGATGCAGAAGCGCTTGACGCATATATCAAAGAGTGCGGCGCAGATATTTTCATCTGCATCGCAGGAATGTCAGCAGCCCTTCCGGGCGTTGTTGCTGCCCGCACGAAAAAACCGGTCATCGGCGTCCCCGTTTCCGGAAAACTCGGCGGACTCGACGCACTTTTATCCATCGCACAGATGCCCAAAGGAGTTCCGGTTGCCTGTATGGCAATTGACGGCGGAGAAAATGCCGGACACTTTGCCGCCCGCATTTTAGGCAAAGCCTGAACTTTGCATGGACGCGGAGGAATGTTTTGAGCGCGGCTGTGCGGCACGCGATGCAGGCAGCTTACCTGACGCCGAATCACTTTTTGAAAGTGCCGCCGCGCTTGAACCAAACAACGCGCTGATTCTTGCAGAACTGGGGCTTGTGAAAAGTGAGCTTGGAAAAGATGAGGAAGCTTTGCCTCTTCTTTTCAAAGCTGCAGTTCTTGAGCCGAAGACCGCAGCGGTTCAGTCGGGATACGGGATTGTTCTATTCAGAAACGGACAGATTGAGGGAGCAAAACAGGCTTTTGAAAAAGCAGTCTCTCTCAATCCTGATGTTTCCGAGTACTATGAAAATCTCGGATTAGCCCTTGCATCTCTTGAGCAGTTTTCTAAAGCCGAAGAGGTGTTTTCGCGTGGACTTGAACTGGCGCCGGACAGTGCCGACCTCTGGCATCATAAAGGAACTGTCCTTGCAGCCCTTGGAGAAAAGAGACGTGCGGCTCTGTGTTTTAGAAATGCAGAGATGTTTGTAAGATAAGAAATTACAAATCCATAATCAAATCTCTCATTTCACCCTCAGGAATAAACAACCGTTATATTCATCTTTTTAGCAGTTGAACTATATACCATGTCACAGCGAGCAGCAGATGCCGTATTTCAGGGACTCTTTTCCCTGACAGATATCAGATATATTCTTCGTACCACTGCCCCGCAGCACAAATTATCAGACGAAGAAAAACAGAAGGTCGAAAAAGCCCTCGCCTCAGTTGAAAAACAGATTGCCATTCTCAGAGGTGAACTGCTGTGAGCATCAGATGCGGAGGAAACTGCAATGTCGATGCCCGCATGAGAGATGAACTTGCCATCAACATCGACCCGATTCAGGTAGGAGGACGCCTCACTCCCGAAGCAATGAAAGCCATGATTGCATGGGGTGACGGATATTCCGTCTGCGACAACTGCAGAAAACCGTTCAGACTTGACTACATCGAAAACCCGCCGTTAAAAGACTTCCACACCGAAGTCGCCGAATGGCTTGGCATGGCGCAGGCAAGAACCGTCCCCGGCGCACGCAGAGGATTCCAGCAGGTCGCAGAAGCCTACGTTGAAAAAGGAGATCCCGTATTAATCGGCTCTCTTGCACACTACACCTCATACCTCTCAGTCGAAGGACGCGGCGGAATTGTCCGTGAAATTCCAAAGACCGATGACAATCACATAACAGCTGCCGCTGCCGCACAGAGAATCGAAGACGTTACCCGTGAGTTCGGCCGCGCACCAAAACTCCTCTACATCGATCAGGTCGATTACCAGTTCGGAAACATCCATGACGTAAAAGGCGTTGCAAAAGTCGCCCATCAGTATGATATTCCGGTGCTCTGCAACGGTGTTTATACCGTTGGAATCATGCCCGTAAACGGAAAAGAGTTAGGCGTTGATTTTATTGTGGGTTCCGGACACAAAAGCATGGCAGCGCCTGCGCCTTCAGGAATTCTTGCAGCAACAGAAGAGCGTGCAGAAGAGGTCTTTAGGACAACCAAAATCTCAGGAGACTTAACCGGGCGCACCTTCGGACTTAAAGAAGTGGGAATTATCGGCTGTTCTCTTATGGGGGCACCTATCGTGGGACTTCTTGCATCATTTCCCACTGTTCGCGAGCGGGTAAACCACTTCGACGAAGAACTTGCAAACAGTAAGTTAATCGTAGAGGCGCTGAAATCCATCGAAGGAACAAAGATTTTATCCGAGTATCCGCGCCGTCACACCTTAACCAGAGTGGATACCACAAACTCATTCGATGTCGTTGCTCAGACGCACAAAAAACGCGGTTTCTTCTTATCAAGCGCCTTGTCGAAAAAAGGCATCACCGGAATTATTCCGGGAGCAACCCGCATCTGGAAGTACAACACGTACGGCATGACACGCGCACAGGCAGAGTATGTCGCAGAAACCTATCTCGAAATCGCAGAGACAAACGGTCTTACCGTAAATAAATAAACCCATGTTCTACCATCTGACGGTAACTGACGACTGCAACCTCTGCTGTTCGTACTGCAGGGCAAAGATGTTTGACGAGGAAGACGAACCCGCAGGAAGCCCCGGCACTATCGATGAGACCCTCACCGAAAACTTCTCGGCGTCCAAAGAAGACCTCTACGCATTCCTTGCAAAAGACCCGGCAGCAGTTCTGACGTTCATCGGCGGTGAGCCGCTGATGTGTCCTGAGTTTGTAAAAACAGTTTTAGATGAAGCGCCGGTAAAACGCTTTATGCTTCAGACAAACGGCACAAAACTTGCCGGACTTCCCGCAGAATACCGGAACCGCTTTGAAACAATTCTGCTCTCCATCGACGGAGACAAAGCACTCACCGACGGACATCGGGGCGCAGGCATCTATGACACGGTAACAGGTACTGCCAAACTCTTAAAAGAAACCGGATTTGCCGGCGAGCTGATTGCCCGGATGACCGTTGCCGAAGATACTGAGATTTTTTCAGCGGTAACGCATCTTGCAGACTGCGGACTCTTTGACGCGGTACACTGGCAGATGGATGCAGACTTCACGGGCGACCACTCTCACCGGAGATTTGCAGAGTGGGCAAATCTCTACAACGAAGGAATCCGCAGACTCGCAGAAGAATGGGTGTCCCGCATCAGAAAAACCGGAAGAGTTCCCAAATGGTATCCGTTCTTATCCACAACAGAGGATTTACTTCTCGGACGAAGCAGCAGGCTTCGCTGCGGCTCAGGATATGCCAACTACAGCATAATGACGAACGGAAAAATTGCTCCTTGCCCCATAATGGTAGGAATGGCTGATTACTATGCAGGAGATATAAAAACAGCAGACCCTGCGCATCTTACAGAAATTCCTATCGGAGAACCCTGTACCTCCTGTGACATTTACGGATTCTGCGGGGGAAGATGTCTGTATTCTAATATCGTTCGACCCTGGGGAGACGCATACAAAGAGGTCTGCGCTACCGTGCGGAATCTCCATGACGTTCTCCTTTGCGCCGCAGAAGAGATTCGCAAAATGATAGATGATGGAATCATTTCCTTGGAAAACTTTTCACACACCCGCTACAACGGCTGTGAAATAATTCCCTGATTATCGAAGATGGACTTTCTCTTAACAGACCCTGCACTTATCTTCATTCTCGCCGGTGTCGGTATCTTTGCAGGATTACTTGCCGGACTTCTTGGTGTGGGGGGCGGATTTTTATTCGCACCTGCAGGATATTTTGTTCTCTTATCTGTCGGAATCCCTAAAGAGACAGCCATTCTTACCGCATTCGGCGTAAGTCTTGCAGCAGCATTCCCGACTGTTTTAACAGGCGCTTTGGCGCACACAAAACAGGGAACTGTCTCATGGAAAACGGCAGCGGTCATGGGACTTTCCGGCATGGTTTTCGGGTTTGCGGGAGGATTTGCAGCGGCAGTTCTGCCGGTTGATGTCTTAACGATTTTATTTTCCCTGATTCTTATTTTCGGAGGAGTCCGGATGCTTGCAAAACTTCCTTCAGGAGATAAAACATCCATTCCCGCGCCGGTCTCAGCTGTCATTGGTGCCTGCGGCGGATTTTTTTCCGGACTTTTAGGAGTCGGAGGAGGCACTATACTGGTACCATTGATGACCATCTTCGGAAAACTTCCGATGAAACGTGCTGTTGCAATTTCGTCTGCAGCGATTGTGTTTATCACCGCCGGAGGTCTTGCCTCATATCTTCTGCACGGCTATTTTGATATAACACTCTGGATAATTCTTACTGTTACCGCTGTTCCTGCCGCATATATTTCCGCGGCGAAACTTTCCGGAAAAATACCTGAGAAGGTTCTTCGGGTTTTGTTTTTCCTGCTGATGACAGGAATTTCTGCAAAGATGATATTCGATGTGTTTGCGGGATAAAATGTCATCTTTCTGCGGCGCAGAAGGGCTATGCGATGCCTGTGAAATGCAAATCAGTATGACTGCATCATAAATCCATTTGACGTAAGTGAAAACCTTTCTATTCAGAAACAACCAATACATAAAGAATATGTATAAACTCGTCTGTGTACATTGCGGCGCGGAGTACTCTCCGGATGCAGTCGTGTACAACTGTGAAAAATGCGGTCATCTCTTAGCCGTTAAATACGACCTTGATGACATCACCGTAAGCCATGAAGAACTGCAGAAACGCCCGATCTCCGTCTGGAGATACAAGGAGTTCCTGCCGGTTAAAATCGAACCGGTCTCTCTTCAGGAAGGAGGAACCCCGCTTTACCACTTAAAGCGCTTAGGCGAAGAGCTCGGCTTAAAGAACCTCTACGCAAAGCACGAAGGTATGAACCCGTCAGGTTCTTTCAAGGACAGAGGCATGACGCTTGGAGTTTCCATGGCAAAGCAGTTAGGCAAAAATATTGTTGCGTGCGCATCAACCGGAAACACCTCCGCATCAATGGCTGTCTATGCGGCAAAAGCAGGAATGCCGGCTGTTGTTCTTCTCCCTGCCGGACACGTTGCCTTAGGAAAAGTTGCACAGGCATTAATGCACGGTGCAAAAGTCATCTCCATCCGCGGAAACTTTGACCGTGCATTAGAGATGGTGCATGAACTCTGTGTTACTCACGGAATCTATCTCTTAAACTCCATCAACCCGTACCGCCTTGAAGGTCAGAAGACCATCGGATTTGAAGCTGTTGACCAGTTAGGCTGTGTCCCTGACCGCTTCGTGTTACCGGTCGGAAACGCAGGAAACATCTCTGCTGTTTACAAAGGTCTTTGTGAATGGAGAGATGTCGGCTACATCGACTCACTTCCGAAGATGACCGGTATTCAGGCAGAAGGAGCAGCACCTATCGTAAATGCGGTAAAGAACAACCTTCCGACCGTTGCCGTCGAAGAAAATCCGGAGACTGTTGCATCTGCAATCCGTATCGGCGCCCCTGTTAACGCAGAAAAAGCACTTCGTGCAATCCGCGAGACCGGAGGTACTGCAGAGTCTGTTACTGATGCAGAGATTCTTGCGATGCAGCGCGACTTAGCCCGCCTCGAAGGTATCGGTGTTGAGCCGGCTTCTGCAGCGTCTGTTGCAGGTATTAAGAAGATGGCAGAAGCAGGACTCCTCGACAAAGATGAAAAGATTGTCTGTGTTGTTACCGGCCATCTGTTAAAAGACCCTGAAACTGTTATTAAACAATGCGCAGCACCTATCGAAATCGATCCAACTATCGAAGCACTGCTTTCGGTCTTATAACCGTACTTCTCGCAGTTCTTCTGCTCGCAGCGCCTGCAGCAGCGGGAAATACTGCGGTCTATGAGGCGGCGGAAAATGCCTCTTCATACTCTGCAGATATTTCCTTTACGAATCTGGACAAGTTCTATCTTGTATCTCCCGGATTTTTCTTCGGGCTCGGCGGAGATGAGGCTCTCGCCGGCATCAGTGACCTGACGCTGACTGATGTCAGCACAGGAGAAGTCGTAACGCCGGAAGAGGTTAAAGGGACTCTCACGTTTCCGAAGGGAGACTACACACTTTCCTATACTGCGCCGATAAATGACGGGGAAATCTATCTGAAGTATCCGGAAAAGTTTGATGTAACGGTTATTATTCACGACCCGTACACAACCGGTCATATGGTTTTAGGACCTGTCGGTGAGAAGGGTATTGTTACAAAAACAGATTTGCAGACAACAGTTACCTATACAGGTATCGAAAAAACGTCCCTGCGCATCTATGATAAGAATCGTGAGTTTATTCTCTACGGGTTCTTCGGCGTATGGGCGGTTATTGTACTGATTCTTTTCCTGCGTCACCGCAGTATTAAGAAGAAACAGATGAAATTAGACGAGTAGCGTCAAATCAGTTTTCCGGTGATGGGGAGGACTGATTCTTGTATTTTTTGGATAGATGGTTTTCGGCAATCTATCCAACTAAGTAACTATTCAGTTCCTTATTTTGAAGTACAAACGTTTGTCTTGGTCAGTGGGTTTTCTCTCCCCAGACGCAGATTACGCAGATTATACCACAGATTCGGCCTTCGGCCGAGCCGCTCCCAATGGTCGCGGCGACACAGATAATATAAAAAACTCCAACAGCCAAAAAAGACAGACTTCAAAAATACTGCTGCAGATTATTAAATTGAGGAAGGAATATTCTATTTTCATCTGTG
>DALTWR010000031.1 GCA_029986975.1 Methanocorpusculum sp. | reverse complement strand
CTCTAAAGAGATAAAGTATTACAGCCTGCGAGAGGAAAAAGAAGGGGGGAGAAGCTTCCAGACAACACAGCAAAACATCAGACTGCACATAAACAACGGATGCAAAAAAGGCAAACTGCCAAAAGCAGGACAGTACAGAACAGCTACAAGAAAAGCACCATAAAAATAGAAGAGAGATACTCTTCTTAATACGTCGCAAGATAGCGTTTGATTTCCCAGTCGGTAATAGCCTTTGAGAAATCTGCCCATTCCAGTTCTGCAATACGCTGGAGCTGAGCTGCTACATGAGGACCCAATACGCCGCAGAGCAAATCATCCTTCATCAAAGCCCTATTAGACTCCATCAGACTTCACGGAAGGCATCTGATGCCTGCAGCCTCACGCTCGGAAGCACTCATTCTGAAGATATTTTTGTCAACGCAATCAGACGGCTCTATTTTTTCGCGGAGACCTTCCATACCTGCGGCAAGCATCACCGCAAATGTCAGATACGGGTTGCAGGTCGGGTCCGGACTGCGCAGTTCGGCACGGGTGCTCTTTCCCCGCGGAGACGGCACACGGATTAATGCAGAGCGGTTCATCGCAGACCATCCGATATAGACAGGCGCTTCATACCCCGGAATAATACGCTTGTATGAGTTGATGGTCGGGTTTGCAATACGGGTAATGCCTTCGATGTGTTTCAAAAGACCGCCTATGAAATACCGCGCTGTATCTGAAAGCTGATGTTCGCCGTCTTTATCAAAGAACGCGTTTTCATTTCCTTTCATAAGCGAACAGTTCACGTGCATACCAGAACCGTTAATGCCGTAAATCGGCTTCGGCATAAACGTTGCATGAAGACCGCGTTTCAAGGCAAGCGTCTTTGCGGCGAACTTGAAGGTGACAACCTTATCAGCCATAGAGACTGCATCGCCGTAGGTAAAATCAATCTCATGCTGCGAAGGAGCTACTTCATGGTGCGATGCTTCAATATTAAATCCCATCTCTGAAAGCTGCGTGACTAAATCACGGCGAACATCTTCTCCCGGGTCTGTCGGCGTCTGGTCAAAGTAGGATGCGTGGTCCTGCAGATTTACGGTAGGGTGTCCTGCTTCGTCACGGCGGAACAGGAAAAACTCCATCTCCGGACCTACATTAAAGACATATCCCATATCAGCTGCTTTTTTCATCTCCTGCTTTAAGATGTAGCGCGGATCTCCGGTAAACGGCTCTCCGTGCGTCGTATACACATCGCAGATAAACCGGGCAACACGATACTCGGAATCTGACCATGGTATCGGCTGATACGTGGATACATCCGGTTTTAACACCATATCTGATTCTTCGAGACGGGCAAAACCCTGAATCGAAGACCCATCGAAACCAATACCTCCGTCTAAGGCTTTTTCCACCCGTTTTGTAGGGATGGCGACATTTTTCGTCTTACCTTCCAAATCAGAGAACTGAAGAAGGACAGACTTGATTTTATCTGCTTCAAGTCTTTCAAGGATTGAAGCAGCAGAATCAGAAACCATAATTATCTATTTGACGTGCGAAAAGATAAAGAATCCTTAAAGAGCATTTGAGGTGTGATGAGTCGCTTGAAGTCTCCCCACTGACTCATAGAACGGTATCTTTATTTATGGATATGTCAAATAAATATACACTCTTCAACGAGCCTAGCCTTTGCGGCCGTCAGCCCCATGCAAGAGTAAGAAGCTAAGGTAGGAAATCCATGACAAAGCGACCACTGGAAATTTTAGATCAGGTGTTAAACCGCCAGCCCGTCATTGTTTCGCTGAAAGGCGGAAGGGAGATTCGCGGAGTCCTGCAGGGCTACGACGTCCACATGAACCTGGTTCTTGACAAAGCTGAGGAAGAGGGAGAAAATGGAAAAACAACTCTCGGTACACTTATTGTGCGCGGAGATAATGTTATCTTCATTGCTCCTACTGTTGAGTAAAAATAGAGGTGAAATAAACTATGACTAAAGGTACACCATCAATGGGTCTGCGCAACAAGCACACCCACATTATCTGCCGCCGCTGCGGTAAAATGTCATTCCATGCACGTAACGGAGTCTGCTCATCCTGCGGATTCGGCAAGTCTTCTAAAATGCGGAAGTACAACTGGCTTAAGAAAGCAAGAGACAACTAACTCTGAAAAAAGGTTATAACCATGAGCGGTATTACAGGCATCATACAATCTGAAGATGTCGGATACTGCCTCTATTTATGTCTGCATGCACTCCAGCACAGAGGGCAGGAAGCAGCAGGCATAGTCACTTTTGACGGGAATAAATCCCATGTTTACAAAGCACCCGGACTGCTTTCCGAAGTGTTCTCCTCGGAAAAACTGCAGACCTTACCGGGAAAATGCGGCGTAGGTCAGGTTCTTTACTCTGACAAATCAGTCCGCGGACACCGTGAAAATATCGAACCGTTATCCTTCCAGTTCAAAGGTCACGCATTAGATATTACGGTATCTGCTTCACTGATTAACAGGGATGCTCTTCGTACAGAATGTGAAGAGGCAGGGCATATCTTTTCTACTACATCAAACGCAGAACTTATTGCAGCTCTTGTTGCCCGGGAACTGATTCACGGAGTTGAAGCGAAAAAAGCAGTCATCCATGCTCTGCACAAATTAGAGGGTGCATACACCGGATGTGCAGTTCTCGACGGTGTTCTTTATGCTTTCCGTGACCCGTTAGGCATTAAGCCGCTTTGTTTCGGAAAAACAGATGCCGGATTTGCAGTTGTCTCGGAAAGCGTGGCGCTGGATATAATTGGCGGAACACTGATTCGCGATGTTGCTGCTGGAGAACTCCTTATTCTGACAGCTGATAGTTACACTGCGGTGCAGTTTGCAAAAGCAGACCACACAGCTCACTGTATTTTTGAGTATGTCTATACGGCACGCCCGGATTCAGTTATCGACGGCATCTTAGTCTATGATGCCCGCCGCAGAATCGGAGAGGTCTTAGGCAGAAATCCGCCGAAGGCAGATTTAGTATCTCCGGTTCCGGATTCGGGTACTGCATTTGCAACAGGCTATGCAGGTGCTTCAGGCGTTCCGTACCGCGAAGGTCTTTTAAAGAACAGATATGTCGGAAGAACCTTTATTATGCCTGCGCAGTCTCTGCGTGAGAATGCGGTCAGAATGAAGCTGAATCCGGTGCGGCAGCATGTCGCAGGAAAATCGGTCGTATTAGTTGATGACAGTATTGTCCGCGGTACAACATCTCTTCATATTGTTGATATGGTAAAAGATTTCGGCGCTGAGGAAGTCCACATGAGAATCGGGTCAACTCCCATTATCGCTCCATGTTACTTCGGTGTTGACCTTCCGACAAGAAAAGAGCTTATTGCGACAAACAACACTGTCGAAGAGATTCGTGAAAAGATTCACGCGACAACATTGGAGTACATTGATGGAGACAGTCTGATTGAGGCAGTCGGTCTTCCGGCAGAAGATCTCTGTGTTGCCTGCGCAAGCGGGGAATACCCGTGCAGCATTCCCTGCGAAAAATGCCGCGCACGGAAGATAACGCTTCTGGAAGAATAACTTCCTAACTTTTTTGCCAGCTATTAGCCAGCTATTATTTACTATTTTCTCATGGCTGGTTTGGCAGAGGGGAACTTACCTCTAAGATATCAGGCAATAATCGGTTATGTAAACACTATAATTCCGCACTGCCCCAATATCTATATTGATGCGGAGAAAAATAGTATGAATAATCTCATCCGGAAATATCTGCCATGTATGCTCTTTGTATCTTTGATCTCGACGGAACGCTTCTTGACACAATCGACGGTCTTCTCGACTCAATAAACTATACGATGGAAAAACAAGGGCGTCCTCTTCTTCAGCGAAGCGAACTGAAACGTCTGATGGGAACACCCATTCAGGATATTTTCAGAATCGTGTATCATCTGGAAGGTCAGGAAAATGCTGATGCTGTAGAAATATTCCGAAATCATAATCGTGACAATCCCGGGTGTGTATCAGTCTATCCCGGAATGAAAAAACTGCTTTCCGATTTACAGAAATCGGGATGCATTATTGCATTATCAACAATGAAGCCGAAAGAAACAGCAGAGCGGATGCTTGCCTCTGCAGGTCTTATTCAGTATTTTGATTTGGTAATGGGCAAAGGAGATGATGCTGCAGTCTCTAAAGCATCGATGGTTGAGAGGGCTCTGTCCTGTTTTCACCTCAGCTCCTCCGAGGCTGTTTTTGTCGGAGACAGTGAGCATGACCGTTTAGGTGCAGAATTGACCGGGATTGATTTTGTCGGCGTAACGTATGGATATGGCTTTTGCAAAGACTTCGATGTCACAAACGGATATCATACAGCGTCTGCGCAAAATGCGTCTGATGTGCGCAATGTTCTGTTCGGGAAAACGGGAAAACAGACACCAAAAACGAACTATTGAATTGACTTTTTTTAAGCCCGGCATCCAAACCCTGATCTATATTTGCGCACCATGTCATGCACATATCTATATTACATCCCGTCAAACATTTAATCTGAAAATTTATGCGGATTGTGGTTAAAGTCGGAACATCAACACTTGCTCACGCCGGAGGCAGGCTTAATATCAGAAGAACAGGCGACCTCTGCCGTATCTTAAGTGATCTGAAAAACAGCGGACATGAAATTGTAATTGTGTCTTCCGGAGCTATTGGTATGGGTGTTGGAAAACTCGGACTGTCTGAACGTCCGAAGGATATGCCCTCAAAACAGGCAGCAGCGGCTGTTGGTCAGTGTGAACTGATGTACACGTATGACCACCTCTTCTCCGAGTATAATCATGCAGTAGGGCAGCTTCTTCTGACTGCTGAAGATATCTCGGATGAAAAACATGCCAAAAATATCAGAAACACGCTTGACCGTCTGCTTAAATTTCAGGTCATCCCGATTATCAATGAAAATGATGCGATTGTCACAGATGAAATCGGTATCGAAACAACCATTGGAGAAAATGATACCTTATCAGCAATTACCGCAAAACTTGTGAATGCTGATTTACTGATTATTTTATCAGACATCGACGGTCTTTACTCTGCAAATCCGCGCGACCACCCGGACGCTGAATTTATCACCTGCGTTGAAGACATCGACACCTTATCCGTTTCTGCTGAAGGAAGCGGTTCAGCACTTGGTACGGGAGGAATGGATACGAAAGTAAAAGCCGCACATATCGTAACCAAAGCAGGAATTGATATGGTAATTATGAACGGAACAAAACCGGAACTGCTCTATGACCTGTTAGAGGGAAAACAGGTTGGAACACTCTTTAAGGGGAAGAAATAATGACTACACAGGAACTTCTTGAAAAAGCACGTTCGCTGAAGGCTGCAGCAGCAGCACTTTCAGGCGAGGCAAAAAATGCAGCACTCGCATCCATGGCAGATGCCCTGATTAAAAACACTGACAACATTCTTTCTGCAAACAGCGAAGATGTGAAAAAAGCAGAAGGCGTTTTATCAGTCTCGATGATTGACCGCTTATCTCTTACGAAAGAGCGGATTGCATCTATGGCATCAGGTCTGAAAGACCTGATTGCGCTCGAAAATCCGGTCGGAAGAATCTTAGAAGAGCGTACACTCTATAACGGTCTGTCTCTTTCAAAGGTATCAGTTCCATTCGGCGTTGTTGCAATTATTTATGAAAGCAGACCGAATGTAACATCCGACGCTGCAGGTCTTGCGCTTAAAAGCGGCAATGTCTGTGTTCTGCGCTGCGGAAAAGAAGCGTATGCAAGCGCGAAAGCAATTGTTTCAGCCCTGCAGGAAGGACTTGCGGCAGCTGACCTTCCGCCTGAGTTTGTTCAGCTCGCTGAATCAAGCCGCGAAAGCTCTATGGAGATTATGAAAGCAGCGGGGTATGTTGACCTCTTAATTCCGCGCGGCGGTGCAGGTCTTATTCAGAGCTGCATGGAAAATGCACGTGTTCCGGTTATTCAGACAGGAACCGGCATCTGTCACATCTATGTTGATAAAGATGCTGACTATGAAACGGCATTATCCATCATTGAGAATGCAAAAACAAGCAGACCATCTGTCTGCAACGCAATGGAAGTCTGCCTTGTCGATAGAGCTGCTGCGGCATTTTTCCTTCCGATGCTGAGAAAGCGTCTGCCGAATGTTGAGTTCAGACTTGATGCAACAGCTGCCGGATTAATTATGGGAAAACCTGCTTCTGCAGCTGATTTTGATACCGAGTTCCTCGATTATGTCATGGCAGTTGCTGTTGTTGATGGTGTTGATGGCGCAATATCTCATATTGCAGTTCACTCAACTCATCATTCAGAAGCCATCGTCACGAAAAACAAAGAGACTGCAGACAGATTTGCCGCGGCTGTTGACAGCGCAGCAGTTTATATCAACGCATCCACACGGTTTACTGACGGCGGCGAGTTCGGGCTCGGATGCGAGATGGGAATTTCCACACAGAAACTGCATGCACGAGGTCCCATGGGTCTTAGAGAACTGAATGCCTACAAATATGTCATCCGTGGAAACGGGCAGATCAGGTGAATAAGCAGATGAAATACAAATTCGGATTTATTGGAACGGGAAATATGGGAGGTGCTTTAGCATCAGCACTTTCTAAGAAAATCTCCGGAAAAGAAATTCTTCTTGCAAACCGTACCCGTGCGAAAGCAGAAGAGCTGGCAAAGAAGCTCGGTGCTGATACGGGAGAAAATGCTGAGGTTGCTGCATCATGCAAGTATATTATGCTTGGTGTAAAGCCGCAGATGATGAAAGAGACGCTTGGCGCAATTTCTTCTGTTCTTGCAGAACGCAAAGATGAGTTTGTGCTTGTTTCGATGGCAGCCGCTCTTACCTGCAAAACAATTCAGGAGTATGCAGGATGTGAATTCCCTGTTATCAGAATTATGCCGAACACGCCGGTCAGTGTTGGTGAAGGTGTTATCATGTACTGCTCAACAGAGAATGCCAAACAGTACACAGCATACTTTGCTGAGTGTTTCTCAGAAGCAGGTCTCGTTGATGCAATTGATGAAGAGTACATCGATGCAGGCTGTGTTGTTACCGGCTGCGCTCCGGCTTATGCTGATATGTTTATGGAAGGCATGATTGAAGGTGCTCTTGAAATCGGTCTTCCGAAGGATAAAATCAGACGCTATGTCGAGCAGATGCTGTTAGGTTCTGCAAAGCTCGCGCTCGAATCGGGAGAAGAACCGTCTGCGCTTCGTGTCAAAGTCTGTTCTCCGGGCGGTTCAACCATCGAAGGAGTTAAAAAACTGCAGGAACTCAACTTCTGCGGCATCGTAAAAGAAGCAGCTCTTGCTTCATATAACCGCACGCTTGAGATGAAGATACAGTAAGTTTTCCCATCATCACTTTTTTCGGATACAAATTTGTTTCCTTTTTTCAAAACAGAGAAGAGTAATAAAGATTTAAAAAAATAGGTTGAGAGGGGGCGGCAGATTTTACCTCTGCCAGAGGGGTAAAGAGGAGGCAATCATTGTCAGCAGCGGGCAAAGCTGCCTGAGAGATTCAGGCAGCTGCCGGCGCCTGAGCAGTTATGCGCGTCGGATAGTACATTGACTGACGCGCATCCCTGAAGTTGAACTTTTCAACAACAAGTCCCTCAGATTTTAATCTGCGCAGAGCATAGCGGACAGTACGCGGAGCAAGTCCGGTTGAAAGGACAAGATCCTTATGCGTTTGTACTCCAGACATCTCCAGCTGCATCAGAACACTGATGCAGGACTTTGGCATGGTTATGTTTTCCATATATACTAATCACCATACAAATATAAATAGATATCTAATGTAGTTCGTAAC
>DALTWR010000251.1 GCA_029986975.1 Methanocorpusculum sp. | reverse complement strand
AGGGGTGAGATTCCCATGGACCCGATTCGCTATCGGGCGTCTGATGATTTCCTTTTTTGCACTTGGGGTTCGAGGAAAAATTAAGTGCAACCACTAAAGCCTCAAAGATTATCTTTGAGGTTTTAGTGGATCAGAAATGATTCAAATAAAAAGAAAGGAGGATACCACATGGAAAACTGTAAAGTGATCGCCATCACGAATCAGAAAGGCGGAGTCGGTAAAACGACAACCGCAGTCAATCTCGGCGTGGGACTTGCAGACTCCGGTAAAAAGGTTTTGCTTGTTGACGCTGACCCGCAGGGCAGCTTAACGGTAAGCCTCGGAGTGAAGAATCCCGATGAACTGGATGTGTCGCTTTCTTCCCTAATGCAGTCGGTCATTGATGATGAACAGTCGCCCGGTAATGCCATTATCACACATCCGGAAGGCGTTGACTTGCTTCCTTCTAATATTGAGTTGTCCGGTATGGAAACCGGCCTGTTCAATGTTATGAGCCGTGAGTATGTTCTGAAAAACGCTATCGACGGCATGAAGAAGAATTACGACTATATCCTTATTGACTGTATGCCTTCTCTGGGAATGATGACGGTCAATGCGCTTGTTGCGGCAGACAGTGTGATTATTCCGTCTCAGCCGAACTTCCTGTCAACCAAAGGTCTTAACTTGCTCCTGCGCTCAATTTCAAAGATCAAGCGGCAGATCAATCCGAGATTAAAGATTGACGGTATTTTGCTGACGATGGTAGATAACCGCACGAATAATGCAAAGGCGATTATCTCATCGCTGCGTTCATCTGTGGGAGAAAACATCCGCGTGTTCAATTCCGAGATTCCGTTTTCGGTAAGAGCTGCGGAGTGCAGTCTTTCCGGAGAAAGCATTTTCTCTCATGACAAGAACGGCAAAGTCGCGGCAGCGTATGAGGCACTCACGAAGGAGGTGACAGAAATTGAAGAACGTGCAAAAAATCGATCTGGGCCTGACCGGGTACGATGAGCTCTTTATGAATGATGCGGAGCGTAAAGAAAACAAGCTCCCCAGAATTTATGATGTGCCCATTTCGGAAATTGATGATTTCCCCGACCATCCCTTCAAGGTAAAAGTTGATGAGGATATGGATCAGCTTGTTCAGAGCATTAAAGAGCGCGGGATTATCACGCCTGTCACACTTCGCCCGAAGGAAGATGGACGGTACGAAATCGTATCCGGACATCGCAGAAAGAAGGCTTGTGAGCTTGCAGGACTTGATACCGTTAAAGCCGAAGTCCGGGAAATGACCCGTGATGAAGCGATTATCTTAATGGTTGAATCGAACTTGCAGCGTTCCACAATCCTTCCGAGTGAAAAAGCATTTTCGTATAAGATGCGTCTTGAAGCTATGAACAGACAGGGCGAACGCTCAGATTTAACTTGTGGACCAGTGGACCACAAGTTGGAAGGTATGAAATCACGAGATATTATTGCTGATAGCACAAATGATAGTGCAAGGCAGGTTTCTCGTTATATTCGTCTGACTGAGCTTATCCCCGAATTGCTCCAGCTTGTTGATGAGAGCCGTATCGCGTTCAGACCGGCAGTTGAATTGTCCTACCTCAAAAAAGAGGAACAGACTGCGCTGCTCGAAGAAATCTCCTATAC
>DALTWR010000030.1 GCA_029986975.1 Methanocorpusculum sp. | reverse complement strand
ATTGAATGCAGCATCAGATGAGTACTGACCGGAACATAGGTTTTTGAAAACCTGTTTCCGGCACTGATTAAGTCGGCAATCAGGTTTCTGCCGTCTGATACTTCTTTCAGATATTCTGCAGCAGCTGAATCAAGATGGTCAGGTTTGTTTTTTTCAATATCTGATACTAACTGGAGGTAATGATAGATTGCCGTCTGGTAATTTCTGTACGTTCGCTTGTTTTCATACTGGAGAAGAAATAAGGTTACCGGCTTTTCATTAAGGACAGTTACAGATTGTTTCTCTGACATATATTCATGTATTTTGTTGAAGGGTATTGCTAATCCCGCTCTGTGGGTGAGATATGAAAAAATCGCCTAAGAAAACCAGCACTCATTCGTGAAATAGAGAGACGAAAACGCCCTGAAAAAAGATATGATGAAAATTATTCCAGAATCCGCATCATCGGATATCCGTTTTCGAACTTCAATCCCGCTTTGCATACAGCCCCGTTGTAGTTCGTCTCAATAACTGCATCATACATAGCGCCGGTTAATTCAGAATATCCAAACGGATTTTCATTCATCAGCGAGCGGTCTAAGTGTACCTTAATCGATGTTACATACGGCTGAAGAGAGACCGCACTTTCAATCGCTGCCTCCACCTTATCTGCCGTCGAGCGGGAAATCGGCGTTCCGACAAACTGATGATAAAGAGCACCGAGTTTAATAGCCGCTTCAAATACTGCATTTTCTCTGTCTGTTGCCATGATAATTACCTGATGTTTCTTACTTATTCGTATTACACTAATTTAATCGTACTGTTTTTCGGAAGAAGAACTTCGCCTGATGCTCTCATATGGTCAATGGTACGCTCGATTTCTTCTTTCGTGTAGTTCATACCGGTAAGCTGTCTATAGACATCATCGATTTTTGCACCGCGGCCGTCAGGGTCAGCCAGTTCCTTGATTGCCGCCTTTAAATCGCGGCGGAGTGTTCTTCCCGCCTTAGTCGTAGACGAGGCAATCTTATCGATATCAAGATTACCACTCTTCGGGTCGTATGCGACCTGACGCAGACAGGCATCAACAATTTTAATAACGCGGGCTGCATCTTCCATTGAAACCTCGTCGGCAAGACGAACACGGGCACTTGCTTCAGCGAGGCGAACCAGAGCTTCAAGCTGACGGGCGGTAACCGGAACAGGTTTGTCTGAACTTTCGTAGGCAACGCTTCTGAGTTTCCGGTAATACTCAACAAGCGTATTCTTCGCTTCCTCAGTGATAATCGGGAAACAGGTACGCTTTGCATACGCGAGATATTTCCGTAACAGTTCCGCCTCGATTTCAGCACTGACCGGTCTAAGGAGTTCTGCGAAATACTCATCATCAGCTCCTTTAATCGGGTACTTCTGATGCCGCATAATCTCTTCTCCTGCCGAATGCGCCTTTAAGATGTGTTTTGCGATGTTTAAGTCGCGCGTCTCATTCGGCTGGTCTTTCATGATGAAGATAAGGTCAAAACGGGAGAGAAGCGAAGGCGGCATGTTAATCTGCTCCGAGATATTTGCATACTCATCGAAACGTCCGAGCTTCGGGTTTGCAGCGCCTAAGAGTGAACAGCGGGTACGAAGCGTTGCACTGATTCCCGCCTTTGCTACAGAAATGGACTGCTGTTCCATTGCTTCGTGGAGTGATGAGCGGTCTTCTTTCTGCATCTTATCCATTTCATCGACAGCAGCCATTCCTTTATCTGCGAGAACAAGCGCTCCTGCTTCAAGTGTCCATCTGCCGCCTTCCATATCATCTTTTACCGCCGCTGCCGTAAGACCGGCTGATGAGGCGGATTTTCCTGAAGTGTAAACACCGCGGGGCGCTAATTTAATGACGTAGCGCAAAAGCTGGGACTTTGCAATACCCGGGTCACCGACGAGTAAGACATGAATATCGCCGCGAAGTGTGCTTCCATCGGGCATTTCCTTTGCGATTCCGCCGAAAAGCTGCAGAGCGATTGCTTCTTTTACGTCATCGTTTCCGTAAATGGTCGGGGCAATTGACCGGGCGATTTTGCCGTAAATCGCAGGGTCTGATGCCATATCTTTGATGACGGCTTCGTCTTCTTCGGAGATGCTGACCTCTTCAAATTCTTTGATGGAGATTTCAATTGAGTTACATTCGATGTAGAGGTCGAATACGGTACTTTTCTGTCCGTTCTGCATCCGCTGTACGCTTCGCAGGATTCCATTGATGATAACACGGTCTCCCGGCGTTACGCTGCCGCAGATATCATCTACGCAGTCGATGTCGATGTTCTGCGGCTGTTCGCCGCCGCGGAGTCCTTCGGGGGTTTCCTGTATTCTGAGCTTCTGCGAGTCGATGAAGGTGGATAAACTCTGGACGAGTTCGAGTTTTTTCTGCGTACACTCGGCGTTTCCGCACATGTCCGGTTCGCTGTAGGTGCCGTAATCCTGTACTTTGCGGGTGATATGTCCGTTTGCGCAGCGGAATGCGCCTATAACAAGCCGCGGGCGCACTTCAGTTACACGGCGGACGATTCCGTCGATGCTGATGAATTTGTTGATGTGTTCTGACCGGATGTTTCTGATGCTGGTTTTCCGCGGAAGGTGGATAAAGCGGATGTTCATTCCTTTGATGATGTCTTCAGTGATGTCCTGTCCTTCGAGGTCTTTTCCGGAGATGAGGTTTGCCGTTCTGATTGCGTCTTTGATGTCGCCTAAGGTTTTTCCCGGACGTTCAAGCAGGTCGTCTGCTAAGATGATTCCTGTTTTTCCGTATTTTTCTAAGACATCGTACTCGATGGTCATCGAGCGGGTACTCGGATATTCTCTGGATATTTTATTGAGGGCTGATTTATATTTCTTTTTCAGGAATCCCGCCCATTCTTCGGCTCTGTCTATTACTTCAAGTTCTTCTGTCATGTCCACCTCCTAAGAATTATTGGTATGTCTATATGTGTTGGTTTCTTGAGATAATAATAGTGTTGAGTCATTTGTTTGATGATTCTGTCTTGTTTACATTCCCGACATATCCACCCCAATCTCTATAGTATTTATATATACCCCACATATAATCTATATATGGACATCCGCAAAATCCAGATGACCGGCGAGTCATCATACGTATTATCTCTTCCCAAAAAATGGGTAAGCGACGTAGGCATCAAGAAAAATGACCCCATAGGCGTTGTTTCACGCCCGGACGGAACACTTCTTATAACTCCCAATATCCATTATGACAACACCGAAAAAACAAAAGAGTTCGCACTGAAAAATTACCCCGACTCACAGGCTCTGCTTAGATCATTAATCGGCGCATACATCAGCGGATTTACCGTCATAAAAATAACATCGCCGGGAAGAATCCCGCCAAAAGTACGACAGGTCGTCAGGAAATTCACCCAGATGACCATAGGTCAGGAAGTAGCCGACGAAGCAGACAATATCATCACCTTAAAAGACATCCTAAACCCCACAGAAATGCCCTTCGGAAACACCATCCGGAGAATGTACGTCATCGTAAAAGCAATGCACGAAGACGCCCTCTTTGCCCTTGAACAGGGAAAGCGGGAACTCGCAGAAGACGTAGCATCGCGTGATACCGATGTTGACAGACTCCATTGGCTTGTTCACCGTCAGTTCTCACTCATAACAGAAAATCCTGCGCTCGCTCTCAAAATGGAAATATCCCCCAGAGAAGCCTCAACTTACTACCAGATATCCCGTATCTTGGAAAGAGTCGGCGACCACGCCGTATTAATCGCTGAGGCGGTTCTTGTCTTAATCGACAACGGCGTTGAACGCACCTTAATTCCCAAACTCACCAAAGCAGGAGAAAACGTCCTAGCCATCTTCAACAAAGTCATTCAGGAGATTTATTCAGGAAGCATTATCGGCGCAAATAAAATCATCGCAAACGCCGAAGAACTCGAAGAAATGATTCATTCATTCGGTGAACTGACCAACCGAATGAAAGCAGAAGAGGCTGTTGCTGTAACCCAGATTGTTCAGAGTATGCACAGAATCGGCGAATACAGCGCAGATATCGCAGAAATTCTCATCAACAAATCAGTTGCAGACGATGCCGACAACTAAAGAAAAAGGTGAAATGATTTCCTTCCCTGATTTTTCAGGAGAGGTACATGAGGGAAAAATATCTGATGCCATCATACATGAGTTCAGGGAGTTTGTCTTTTCCTACTACCAAAAACACGGAAGACATGATATGCTCTGGCGCCATACGACAGACCCGTATCTGATTACGGTATCAGAGGTTATGCTTCAACAGACGCAGGTATCCCGCGTCGAAGTGATTTTCCCCCGGTTTATTGCACAATTTCCGACGGCAGAATCCCTCGCCGCTGCAACGGAAGCAGAGGTTATCTCCGCGTGGCAGGGTATGGGATACAATCGCCGTGCGTTATCCTTACAGAAACTGTGCAGAATCGTCATCGAAACCTATGGCGGCGTTTTCCCGAAAACGCCTGAAGAACTGATAGAACTGCCCGGCATTGGTCCTGCTACATCCTGTTCTATTGCCGCGTTTGCGTTCAATGCGCCGGTTGTTTTCATCGAAACAAATATCCGGCGCATCTTTATCCACTGTTTCTTCAGAGACCGTGACGGCGTAGATGATGCAGACCTGTTTCCGCTCGTAAAAGCCGCCCTTCCGGAAAATTCCCGCGAATGGTACTGGGCGCTTATGGATTTAGGTTCTGTAATGAAGCAGAGTGCCGGAAATCCGAACAGAAAAAGCAGACAGTATGTAAAACAGAGTGCATTTGAAGGCTCAAAACGGCAGGTCAGAGGACGTGTCTTAAAGCAGATGCTTGATACAGAAAAAGCCGATGCACAAACACTTTCAAAGATTCTTTCATGTCCCTTGGATGTTATTTCAGATGTTCTTGAGACGATGACAAAAGAGGGATTTTTTGTCCGCGAGACAGATGGAAACTACCGGATAAAATCCGCACCGAACAGGGAAGAAAACAACCCTCAAAAAAGATAGATTAATATACATCCTGTTCATTTCGCGGAAGTGGCATCAGAACTCAAATTAATCCCTGTTTTAAAATCAGAGCTATTTTCAGGCTTCTATTTTTTCAAAAATCTGACATCTGACCCACTTCCGCACCGCGCGGTAGGGGGTTTATATACTCCCTCGTCGAGTTAGTATTCAGAACAACTATGTCTTACATTAATGAAGTTGTAAAAATGATTGAATCCGAATCGGTGTCCGAAAACGCAAGTGCAGCATTATCCTCTATTGCAGAGCGTGCATCTGCCTACACGCCGGTTCAGAGAAGAAGTCAGTTATCCAAAGCCTGCATGTACGCCGGCGACTTTCTGCCGTCAGCATCATCTGCTGTGAGAAAACAGGCATACATCGTCTGCTGAATACCGGATTTGGAAAAATCAAAAGATACAGTTCGGAAAAGAAAACCAAAAAACAGAACTAACAAGGAGAAAAGAAAATGGAAATATTCAACCTCAGAAGAGCAGAATCACTTATCGAAGGACTCAGAAAAGAAGCAGAACTCAGAGCGGCGATGGAAAACGCTGTCTGCTGCATTCATCAAAGTGATGCCTCATCTGCAGCTGCATAAGGCAGATGATTACAAGAGATAATTACAGGAGAAATTCAAGAGGGAAAGGAGAAAAGAAAATGTCTGAACTCACACAGAAAATAGAACGGGCAGTTAAATCTCCTTTTTTCGACCAGACGGGGCGAAGCAGCAGTTCACATCAGTGTAATATCTTAAAACTTCTGCTCGATGGAACCTGTTCGTTTGATTGTAAATACTGTGAAATCTGTACGAAACAAAAGGGAATCAGTTTTACGCCCGAAGAAGCGGCGCACGGTTTTCTCGAACTCTATCGCGAAGGAAAAGTAGGCGGGCTGCTTTTAAGTACGGGAATTCCAAGAGGAGATACAGACCTTGGAATGGAGAAAATAACAGAAACCGCACGGCTTATCAGGAAATCCGGCTTTAACGGGTATCTCCATCTCAAAGTACTTCCGGGTGCAGAACGCTCGGATATTACAGAACTTGCAAAGTATGCAACAAGGCTGAGTGTAAATCTCGAAGCCTGTGATTCATCACACTTATCAGAACTCGCCTCGGTTAAAAATTTCAAATCAGACCTGTTAACACGTCATCAGTGGTTAGGGGAAATTATGCCTCATAAACATTCCACTCAGTTTGTCGTCGGCGCTGCTGATGAATCGGACATGGATATTTTCCGCACGGTTATGACAAGTTACGAAAAGTATCAGCCGGCGCGTATCTATTACTCGGCGTTTAACGCACTTAAAGGAACGCCGCTCGAATCCCGCGAAAATACGCCTTTGTGGCGGGCAAACCGCTGGTATCAGGTCGATGCACTTCTCAGGCTCTATGGATACACCAGACCTGAGACCGCCCCTGTTTTTGATGAAGACGGCATGCTTTTAAATACCGACCCGAAAATCCTTCTTGCAAAAACGCTGCCTCAGATAAATCCGGCAGAAGCAGCATTCGAAGAACTGCTTCGCGTTCCGGGCATCGGTGTTGTTTCTGCACGGAATATTCTCCAAAAACGTGCCGTACAAAATGTCAGAAACCCTGAAGTCCTGAGATCCTGTGGAGTGATTGTAAAACGGGCGCTTCCGTATCTCTCGCTCGGACGAACACGGCAGATGCGGCTGTCTTCCTTTGAGTAGATAAGAAGGCACTGGTCTTATAAGCATACATCACAAATACTAACATACACATTCTTCACTCTGAAGAGATGAAAACAGATGTCAGAAACAAAATCAAAAACAAAAAATAACACACTCATAAGTGCCATCGCGGGACACTTTATCATCGACTTATACACGCCCATATTGCCGATTATTCTCCCGTTCTTAATTGAAGGGATGGGGCTTTCGTATTTCCTTGCGGGTCTTGTAGTGACCATTTTCAATGTTGTATCATCCATTACCCAGCCGTTTGTCGGCATCTGGAATGATAAAACCGGAAAGACCGCAAATGTCGCGCTCTGTATTCTGTTAGGAAGCATTGGAGTGTCCTTATCGGTTCTTACCAATAATTATCTCATTCTCATCCTCCTTGTATCAGGAGCGGCCATAGGTCATGCTTTGTTCCATCCGGCAGGAATGAATCTGATTTTCAAAATCAGCCCGCCCGGAAAACTCGGACTCTACAACTCGATATTTACCACAGCCGGAAGCATCAGCTATGCAATAGGTCCGCTTGTTGCCGGATGTCTGATTACCTTTGCAGGACTGCCGTCTGTTGCCTGGCTTGTTCTCCCCGGAATTATAGGGGCTGCATGGATTTGGCGTCTTACGGCAAAGAAAGATAAAACTGATGTAAAGACCGAAGAAATACCTGCATCAGCATCAACCGTAAAGACAGAAACACCCGCGATGAACACGGCAGCAGCCCTTGTGGTTATTGTCTGTGCTCTTCGGGCAATCGGATACCTCGGTCTTATCACGTATCTTCCGACGCTTTTAATCTTAGGTGATTCGGGAATGGATGCAGCACTGGCTTCTGTAGTTGTTACCGTGATGCTTTTCGCAGGTGTTGCAGGACAGCTTGTGGGCGGATATCTGTCTGACCATTTCGGCAGAAAAACAATGCTCGTCTTAGGTCTTGCGCTTGCAATCCCTGCGTATCTTCTTATCTTTACCGGCGGATGGCTGATGTTTGCAGGAATTATGATTTATGCATTCTTTGCAAGTTTCTGTTATGTAACATCGGTTACGATGAGTCAGGAACTTCTTCCGGGAAGAACAGGATTTGCATCAGGGCTTACACTCGGATTCACGCTCGGCGTAGGAGGACTTGGGGCAACTGCTGTAGGAATTATTGCTGATGTTTCCGGAAGTCTGCCGTTTGCAATGCAGTTACTTATTATTCCGATTGCCGCAGCGCCTTTAATTGCGTTATTTATCAGATACAGGAAACCGGCTAAAAATACAGATGCGTGATGGATTGTGACTATTAGCCCCTTTTTTTTGACAATGGATTTTGT
>DALTWR010000250.1 GCA_029986975.1 Methanocorpusculum sp. | reverse complement strand
TAATTAAATTTAAATTTAAGAATTTTTCGACAAATACATTGATTTATATCCTGCAAATTCAAACAAATAAGTATGACAATTGTTGAAGATGCAAAGCGCGGTTTAATCACCGAAGAGATGAAAGTTGTCGCCAAAGCAGAAGGCGTCACTGAAGATTTCATCCGCCGAGGTATTGCTGAGGGTCATATTGTAATCCCGATGACGCCATACCGTAAAGTAAAACTCTGCGGTATCGGCTCCGGTCTTAGAACAAAAGTAAATGCATCAATCGGTACATCTTCAGATATCGTTGATGTTGAGCAGGAATTAGAAAAAGCGCGGCAGGCAGAACTTGCCGGAGCAGATTCTTTAATGGAGCTTTCCACGGGAGGAGACTTCCTTGACATCAGACGCAGAGTCTGCGAACAGTCTCATTTATCTGTCGGTTCTGTACCGCTCTATCAGGCATTCATTGAAGCAGCACGCAAGAAAGGCGGAGTTGTCTTCATGGATGAAGATGACCTCTTTAAGATTACTGAAGAGCAGGCAAAACTTGGAACCAACTTCATGGCAATCCACACCGGTATCAACTATGAAACCGTAAAGCGCCTGAAAAATCAGGGAAGACACGGAGGCTTAGTTTCCCGCGGCGGCGCATTCATGACTGCATGGATGCTTCACAACGAACAGGAAAACCCGCTCTACAGACGTTTCGATTATCTCTTAGAGATTCTCAAAGAACATGAGGTCACCCTCTCATTCGGAAACGGTATGCGTGCAGGCGCCTGTCACGATGCAACTGACCGCGCTGCAATTCAGGAGCTGTTAATCAATGCAGAACTTGCAGACAAGGCACATGACTTCGGCGTTCAGTGTATTATGGAAGGTCCGGGACACATTCCGCTCGATGAAATCAAAGCAAATGTTCTCTTGGAAAAACGTGTTACCAACAACAAGCCGTTCTATATGTTAGGTCCTCTCGTAACTGATATCGCACCGGGATATGATGACCGTGTAGCAGCGATTGGTGCCTCTGTATCATCAGCAGCAGGGGCGGACTTCATCTGTTATGTAACACCTGCAGAACACTTAGCTCTCCCGACGCCGGAAGAAGTCTATGAAGGTGTTATGAGTTCCCGTATTGCAGCTCATGTTGGTGATATGGTAAAACTCCCGAAGACTCGTGAAGCAGACTTAGAGATGGGACATGCCCGCCGTGACCTTGACTGGGAACGTCAGTATGCTGTATCTATGAATCCTGAAAAAGCACGCTGCATCAGAGACTCCCGTATGCCGGCAGACAGTGATGCATGCACGATGTGCGGAGATTTCTGTGCTATTAAGATTGTGCAGAAGAACTTCAACTTCTAAATCAAAAGTAAATCCTGTAGTAACAGGGATTCTCCCTTTTTTTAGGTTTGGTGTAGCTATTCAGCCTCCATATCCAAAATACAACCGGTTGTTTTGATTGCTGGGGATAGATAACCCACTGAAAAGCAAAAAAACCCATACTCAGAAAAAAGAGTGGCTGAATAGTTACTTCATTCTTTCATCAGGAATTTTATTCTGCTTACATTTCATGTTGGGATTGAAAATTATAGATACTCCTCCGCGTGAACTCACCCTTTATACACTTTCAGCACTAATATGTATCAGATTATGAATCCGGAAGGACGTTCAGTATCAAATATGATGCGGATTATGG
>DALTWR010000249.1 GCA_029986975.1 Methanocorpusculum sp. | reverse complement strand
TAATCAAAGTAACACATAATCAATATAATATCTGTATCTCCGGATGCGGGTAAAAAATGTCCGCTTTCAAAAACTATTTCTGCGTGCCGCTCTAATATATCTGGTATGAACACACAGGAATGTATTGCAGGCGCCTTTGCAGGCGAATCTCAGGCACGTAATAAGTACAAAGCATTTTCAGAAGCAGCAGATGATGAGGGCTATGCACAGGTTGCAAAACTCTTCCGTGCAGCATCCTTAGCAGAAGAAATCCACGCACGCAGACTTATGCGTGTCGGCGGATACGTTGGAAACACTGTTGCAAACCTCGAAGCAGGCAGAGCCGGCGAACTTGAAGAGACCAACAACATGTACCCTGCATTTATCGAAGTTGCAGAGAAGGAAGGCAGACAGGACGCATTAATCACCTTCGAGCACGCAAAGAAGGCAGAGGCAGTCCATGCTGAACTTTACGGCAAGGCACTCGAAGCAGTCAAAGCAGGCAAAGACTTTGATGTAAAGACCGTCTATTTATGCCCGGTCTGCGGAAACATCGAGATTAACCACACCTCCGAGCGCTGCCCGATTTGCGGTATCCCGGGAACCTCTTTCAAGGTTGTTGAGTAAATTTACTCACTCCTTTTTAATTCATTTGCGTTTGTCTTTTTTCATACCTCATCAGCCATTTGTCCGAAACACAGTTGGTTCGTCTGCTTTGTGGGAATTGAGTGCAGAAACGGTAAATCTCAACCGGTAAAACCAACTGTCACAAAACAGGATGGCGCTGAACAGGTGTGATGATTCTTTTTAAAAGAGGATTTGAATATTTCAGTCTGCAAAGAGATTGCTGAAATATTTGGTCGGAAAGATTATCATGAATGGAATAAGCAGCATGGTAAATATGACAGTTACAACACTTACCGCTACAGCATTTGGAATCATGGCTATAAGACCTAAGATAAGTCCGATTATAATAGATATAATCACCATGACGATAATGAAGAGCACGATTGCTATGATGAATTTTAAGACACCAAAGACACCGATTCTTTTACAGATTTCTCCGAAATGAAATGCTGCACCAAACTTTCCTGCACGGGCAAAGTTAACATCTGCTGCAAGGGAGAGGATGCCGAAGAAGATAGCCAGAAGAATCAGGATGACAAGCATAATTATGCCTAATGGAGTTACCCCGTTCGGGAAAAGTACGGGAGATCCTGCCGCAATCAGTTCTATGGTTTCACCAATAAAAGCACCTTGTCCGCCGAAAATACCGAGTGCAACGCAGATTCCAAAAACAATCATGATTATGATTGAATAAATGAAATTGATAACTGCTAACTGGATTCCGCGTCCAATAGTGCTGAAGAATCCTTTAAAGGTAAGATTTTTGTTTGCAAAAATCTGTACCTGAATTCCGTTGAAGAAAAATGCAATCAGAATTCCGATGATAAGCAGAACAATGCCCGGGATAAGCAGAGTAGATCCTGAAGATTGTCCGTATACTATCGCCAGACAGGCAGCACTGCCTCCAAAACAGATGAGCATGATAAGTGTTGTTAGAAGCATGCCTATCCAGAAGAATGGACGAAGGATGGTATTCTTAACAGAATATCCGAGGGATTGTCCGATGTTGGAAATTAAACCGGTCATTTGTGTATCATTCCATTTTAGATTATGTAATTATATTTAGAATCTTCTGATTAATA
>DALTWR010000029.1 GCA_029986975.1 Methanocorpusculum sp. | reverse complement strand
GAGCGGACAAAACGCGGGTGTAAAGGCTCGCGATTTGCGTTCCTCGATTTGCGGAGATTTGCGGTTTCTGTAGTAAATTTCCACCGAACAGACCAACCTGCCGTCATCTCAGAGAAGGGGCTGAATAGTACTTATCCGAAATAGATTCATGAGAAAAAAGAACAATAAAAAAAGGAGAATACTCTTCCCCCTGAAAGTCAGTTACACTCTTTCTTTAATATCTTCGAGCATCCAGTCGCGGAACTCTTCCGGCTTTAAAGCGACCGTCTTTCCGCTGTCTCTCATACGCACCGAAACAAGACCGGATTCATCCTCTTTCTCACCGATGATAACCATATACGGTACGCGCTCAAGATACTGAGCCTGACGAATCATATATCCGATCTTCTCGTTTCTGTCATCGAGTTCAACGCGAATCTTCGCATCCTTTAACATCTGATAGATGTAGTTTGCATAACCTTCTGCGCTCTTTGAGACCAGAAGAACCTTAACCTGAGTCGGCGCGAGCCACAGCGGGAACTTACCTGCATAATGCTCGGTCAAGATACCGATGAACCGCTCGATTGAACCGAAACAGACACGGTGAATCATAATCGGGCGCGGACGCTGGTCGTTTTCATCGACATAGGTGAGATTAAAGTTAATCGGCATCTGGAAATCAAGCTGAATCGTTCCACACTGCCACGTTCTTCCGATACAGTCTTTTAAGTGGAAATCAATCTTCGGACCATAGAACGCGCCGTCTCCTTCGTTTACAATGTATGGGAGCTTCAGCTTCTCTAATGCATTCTTTAAACCATTCGTTGCTGCTTCCCAGTCCTCGTCTGAACCCATACTGTCTTCCGGACGGGTGGAGAGTTCAAGGAAGTACTCGAAACCGAACTTGGTATAGACCTTGTTGATGAGGTTTACGACGCGGGAAATCTCATCAGTAATCTGGTCCTGACGCATGAAGATATGTGCATCATCCTGATTGAAACATCTGACACGGAATAAACCATGGAGAGTTCCTTTCAGCTCGTGACGGTGAACAGTACCCACTTCTGCGAATCTGAGCGGAAGTTCACGGTAACTGTGCGGCTCAGAGCCATAGACCATCACTGAACCCGGACAGTTCATCGGTTTGATACAGTAGTCCTCGTCATCGATTCTGGTCGCGTACATGTTGTCTTTATAGTGCGCCCAGTGTCCTGAGGTTTCCCAGAGATGACGGTTCATGATGAGCGGAGTGGAGATTTCCTGATATCCTGCTTCTCTGTGAAGTTCGCGCCAGTATTCGAGAAGAGCGTTTTTGACAATCATTCCGTTGGGCAGGAAGAACGGGAATCCCGGACCTTCGTCGGAGAACATGAAGAGTTTCATGTCTTTTCCAATCTTTCTGTGGTCTCTGCGTTCGGCTTCTTCCTGCAGTTTTAAGAACTCTTCAAGTTCGTGGGACGTAGCAAAAGCAGTTCCGTTGATTCTGGTCAGCATCTTGTTTTTGCTGTCGTTTTTCCAGTACGCGCCGGAAATGCCGGTGAGCTTGAAGGCTTTTAAGGTCTTGGTGTAGGTCAGATGCGGAACAACGCACATATCAACATATTCACCCTGCTGATAGAAACTCAGCGGAACATCTTCTGCAAGGTCGCTTATGTGTTCTACCTTGTACGGCTCGTTTCGTTCCTGCATCAGTTTTATTGCTGCATCGCGGTCGAGGATGAAAGGCGTTATCTTGAGGTTCTCTTTGATAATCGTCTGCATCTCCTTTTCGATAGCCGGAAGGTCGGTATCGGAAAGTTTGGTGTCGCCTAAATCGACATCATAATAAAATCCTTTTTCCGTTGCCGGTCCGTATGCAAAACAAGCCTGGGGATAGAGGCGTTTTACTGCCTGTGCCAGTACATGTGCTGCCGTGTGTCTGATGACGTGAAGTTCTTCGTCTTTAGGACACTCGGCTGTTTTTCCATCGTTGTAAATGACTTTCATTGGTGAGTTTTACTCCATGACTCCTGCAGGAGACTATAGATTCTTATTTATTTGTCCGGAGGATGGATATGTATTTCGCTTATGGTCTATCAGAAAGCGTTTGGAGATAAAAGAAAAACAAAAAAGTTGCTGATAATTATCAGCACTTAGTCAGTTGCCATTGCTTCAACCGGGTTTAAGTTAGCCGCATGGAGTGCCGGATACAGACCTGCAAGAACGCAGACTGCAACACCGATTAAGATACCCATCGGGATGTAGATAAAGACCGAAGGTGCAAGCATCAGATCTAACGAATCAGTCATCAGATAAAGCACAATCGGACCTGCAATACAGGATAAAATCACACCGACAGCGGCGCCGATAAATCCTATAAGTCCTGCTTCATAGATGAACATCTGAAGAATCTGACTCTTCAGTGTTCCGATACTGCGTAAGATACCAATCTCACGGGTACGCTCTTTAACAGACATCAGCATGACATTTACAATAGCCACAGCTGCAACAATCAGCGAAATGGCGCTTAATGCCGTACGGAAGACTGCAATCATATCAAGGACATCGTTTAAGGATTCCACAGTGTCGTAACTGTTCGTAATCGTGACCTTGTCATCAGAATCCTTATAGGCTTTGCCGTTCATCTTGCGCTCAACCGCATTTTCCATCGGCGTTAAGATATACGGGTCATCAACAACAACCATACAGTAACTGTACAGACCGTCATTTGTTCCAAGCAGATTGTGATATAAATCCATCGTGCCGAAGATCATACACAAATCCTGCGACATTGCCATCATCTTGGTCATCTGTGTGGATTCCATAATGCCTGTTACCCGCAGAGTCGTCTTTTCGCCGAGATGGTTCGTCGTAGATATTCTGCTGTTTACATGGAGATTATGCTTTTCTGCATATTCACTGAGGATAATGACTCCTCCCGGACTGTTTGGAATGTTTCCGGCTTCAAGATGTCCTTTCATGGACTTTTCAAGACCTTCGTCGGTGATACCTATAACAATAGCATACGCGCCGTCATTTCCGGTTTTAACATTCTTATACCCCATATTTGCTTTCGCAATAGTGTAATCGGTAGAGACTGACTTTATTGCCAGTTCAATGTCGTTTACATCTTTTTCAGAAAGACCTTTGACGACACGGCCGTCAGGCGTGTATTTTTCCTCAATGGATGAAATCTGCAGCGAGTTTGCACTTTCTGCAATCGTATCATTGATATTTTCCTGAAGACCGGCACCAACCATACCAAGAGCGCAGATGGTAAAGACACCGATAACAATACCAATCATCGAAAGGATGGTTCTAAACTTATTCAGCTTCAGGTTTCTCAGAGCGAGCGAAAAAACCATCGGCGAATAAATTTTCTGCCAGAGTTTACTCATCTGCAATAACACCATCCCGAATAATAATTGTCCTGTCAGCATATACTGCAGTTTCCGGATTATGCGTAACCATCAGTACAGTTCTTCCTTCCTTATGGAGATTACTTAAGATTTCCATAATCTGCGTACTCATCTTTGAATCAAGATTTCCGGTCGGCTCATCACAGAGAAGGAACGTCGGATCATTTGCAAGAGCACGGGCAATAGATACTCTCTGCTGCTGACCGCCTGATAGTTCAAACGGCGTATGCTGCATACGGTCGTCAGGAATTCCCACCATATTAAGCAGTTTCTTAACCCGTGCAGAATGATCTTTTCTTCCGTAGCGCAGAAGAAGCGGATACTCCACGTTTTCATACGCAGTCAGAAGAGAAATCAGATTGAACTTCTGGAAGATGAAACCTACCGTATCTCTTCGGTGAATCGTCAGATCATCATCAGACATATCTGATGTTGCGACCCCGTTTATTTTCACAACACCGGATGTCGGAACATCAAGACAGCCGATAATATTCATAAGTGTGGACTTACCTGAACCGGACGGACCCATGATGGCGACAAATTCTCCTTTCTTTACGGAGAAATTGACATGGTTCAGGGCATAAACGTCACCTGCGGGCATACGATATACCTTAGTGACGTCATGCAGTTCCACAACGGGAATATCACTCATTGATATCTCCGGTTAGTTCTTCTTTCCTTTTCTGCTCTTTCTTACACAGGCGAAGACGATAAGACCGATGATAACTACGATTACAACAAAGGTAATAATTACCGGTGCCGGATTGTTTTCTTCAACAATAAGGTGATTTGAAAGGTCAATTACATGATTTTCAGTAACCGTGTCGCGGTCTGCGTCTTTGTAGGAAAGAACAAGGGTTAATTTGTTATCAGCCGGAGCGTTGAAGGTGATTTCAAAACCTGCAAGGTCATCTGCATCAAGGTTTCCAATCGGATAGGTTACGTACGGACCAACGTCGCCGCCTTCGAGAGTGGTAATCTTAAGGGAGGTTGCAGTTGCAAATCCGAGGTTATGTACATCAGCAGTTAAGGTGTAGTAGTTTCCGGTCTGGGCTGCTTTAATGTTCGTAACTTCTAATTCAGCGCCGGTGTCCATGACTTTGATAACAATAGGCTGCATTGAGTTAAAGACATACCCGTCTTTTGATTCAACACAGATGGTTGCATAGAACGTTCCGGCATGGTCGCCTGCTTTAATCGGCATCGGGATTTCTAAGGATTTACCCGGAAGAATATAATCCGGCAAATCTTTCATATTCGGTTTTGTCGGGATGATTCCGTTGTCATTTCCATTGTAGTCAAGGTAAACATTTCTCAAATAAATCGGAAGCATAGTTCCCGGATTATCAATAGTAATGGAAATTATACCTTCTTCATTCGGCTTTAACACATACGGAATAGCACTGGTTGGGGAAATTCCGTTAACGGTAATAGTAGCCTGAGCCACACTTTCTGCAGGTGAAGCTGCTGCTGCAGAAACTGGCGCTGCGATACAGACAAATACAAGTAATGCCGCAAAAATAGCGGCTGCTGCTGTTCTGATTTTCATATCACTATATAATTCAGCCAGATTGATTTATATAGTTTCTCTAATTTCTATCCTCCCAGTGAATAGACTCACATTCAGATACGAAATCATAAAGACAACTGACCAATTCCCAACCCTCATATCATCAGGGCGCATATATTATAGACATGAAAGACCTCATCATAAAAGGGGCACGGCAGCATAATCTGCAGAATATTTCCGTTTCAATTCCGCGTGATAAACTCACCGTAATAACAGGTGTATCAGGCTCGGGAAAATCCACGCTTGCATTCGATACCATCTATGCTGAAGGGCAGCGGCGCTATGTAGAATCCTTATCAGCGTACGCACGGCAGTTTCTTGGGCAGATGAGAAAACCTGATGTGGATTCCATCGAAGGATTATCTCCGTCAATTGCAATAGAACAGAAAACAACCTCGAAAAATCCGCGCTCGACTGTCGGTACGGTCACAGAAATCTATGACTACTTACGTCTTCTTTTCGCAAGAATCGGTGTTCCGTACTGTCCGAAACATCACGTAAAAATCGAGGCGCGAAGCCCTGCACAGATTGCTGATGCGATACAGAATGAATTTTCCGGCATGGTAACGATATTAGCGCCTGTCGTCCGCAAAAAGAAGGGGACATACGAACAGCTGTTCAAAGAACTCAACGCTGACGGATTTACCCGCGTCAGAGTGGATGGTACAATTTACCGTACTGATGATGAGATAAAACTCGGACGCTACATAATGCACAATATCGATATCGTCATTGACCGCTGTGATACATCTGATAAAACCCGTATCAATGACGCGGTTGAAAAAGCGCTCGAACATGCTGAAGACGGTCTGGTCTATGTCTCAGCCGGTGCTGATGCAAAAGATGTCATCTACTCGGCAAAAATGGCCTGTCCTATCTGCGGAATGTCGTTTGAAGAACTGCAGCCGCGTATGTTTTCCTTCAACAGCCCGTTTGGAGCATGTCCGACCTGCAACGGTCTTGGATTCCAGATGATTTTTGATCCCAAATTAATTATTCCGGATGAAACACTCGCAATCGGCGAAGGCGCTGTTGCGACGTATAAAAACTATTTTGACGGATTCAGGGTGCAGTACTTAAAAGCGGTAGCAGATTATCTCGGCTTTACTATGATGACACCCATTTGCGACCTTACTCAGGAACAGTATGACGGTCTGATGTTTGGAACAGGAGATGCACAGATTCACTTTAAACAGAGTTCCAAAAACGCCGAGTTTGCCTATCACGGCGCATGGGAAGGACTTCTGCCTCAGGTTGCCCGTCTTCATGCTGAATCAAAGTCAGAGTTCCGCAAAGCCGAACTGGAGAAGTTCATGAGGATTCTGCCGTGTCCGACCTGTCATGGAAAACGGTTAAAGGAGTCTGTCCTCGCGGTTAAAATCAACGGAAAGTCTATCGCTGATGTTACTGATATGTCCATCGAAGAAGCCCTTGCGTTTTTTGACTCACTCAAACTTTCCGAAAAAGAAGAGAGTATTGCCCGTCTAATCTTACGCGAAATCAACTCGCGTCTTGGTTTCCTTCATGAAGTTGGTCTCGGATACCTGACACTTTCACGAAGTGCCGGTTCGTTATCCGGAGGCGAGGCGCAGCGTATAAGGCTTGCAACACAGATTGGGTCAAATCTGATGGGCGTTCTCTATATTTTAGATGAGCCGTCTATTGGTCTGCATCAGAGAGATAATCAGAAACTGATTGCAACGCTGCAGCATCTGCGGGATTTAGGAAATACGGTTATCGTAGTTGAGCACGATGAAGAAACTATCCGTGCAGCTGATTATGTCTTAGATATTGGTCCTGGTGCCGGCATTTACGGCGGAAATATTACCGCTGCCGGAACGCCTGAAGAAGTTGCAAATACGCCGGACTCGCTTACGGGAAAGTATCTGTCCGGAGAACTTACGATTCCTGTTCCAAAAGTCCGCAGAAGATCAGATACGTATCTGACGATTTCCGGCTGTACGGAAAACAACCTGAAAAATGTCACGGCGAAAATCCCCTTAGGAACACTGACGGTTATTACGGGCGTTTCAGGGTCGGGTAAGTCAACGCTGGTTTATGATACGCTCTATCAGGCGCTCAGGCAGAAACTTCATGACTCTAAAGTGACGCCGGGCGCGTATGAATCCCTCACGTATGATGGTCATCTGGAAAATGTGATTGTCATTGACCAGTCGCCAATCGGCAGAACGCCGCGTTCCAATCCTGCGACGTACACGAAGGTCTTTGATGATATCAGAAAGATTTTTGCAGAAACCACGGAAGCAAAGATTCGCGGCTATGGTCCGGGGCGTTTTTCGTTCAACGTAAAAGGCGGACGCTGTGAAGCATGTTCCGGCGACGGTGTTATGAAGATTGAGATGAACTTCCTGCCGGATGTTTATGTGGAGTGTGAAGAATGTAAAGGTACGCGCTACAATGCAGAAACACTTGAGGTGAAGTTCAAGGACAAATCGATTTCCGATGTTTTGAACATGAGCGTGGATGAGGCGCTCGAACTGTTTGCGGCTCATCCGAATGTGATGGCAAAGCTTCAGACGTTAGCAGATGTGGGACTTGGCTATATTAAGCTCGGACAGAGTTCGACGACGTTATCCGGCGGCGAAGCGCAGAGAATCAAACTCACCCGCGAACTTGCAAAGCGTTCAGGCGGAAAAACGGTGTATATTTTAGATGAGCCGACAACAGGTCTGCATTTCCATGATGTGAAAAAACTCATCGGCGTTCTCGATAGTCTCGTCGAAAAGGGAAATACGGTTATTGTTATTGAGCATAATCTTGATGTGATTAAGTCTGCGGATTATCTGATTGATTTAGGTCCGGAAGGGGGCACAGCGGGCGGTCAGATTATTGCAAAAGGAACGCCTGAAGAGGTCGCTAAGGTGAAGAAGAGTTATACCGGGCAGTTTTTGAAGCAGATGCTGAAGTGATGAGGAAGGTAACTTCCGATTCATTATTGTGAAATTGTTCCGGAATAAAAATGTCAAATTTTACCGGCGTACTTGGCGAAAAAAGTTCCGACGTAAAAATGTCACGAGTAAAAATGAGAGGTAACTATTCAGCCCCCTATTCTGAAATCCGGTCGGTTAGTTTATTCGGTGGGTATTGACTACTAAAATCGAGGTCCTGCGATCTTGGTAGTCAATTTCCACTATGAGATACAAAATCCATAGTCAAAATAGAGAGGGTGAATA
>DALTWR010000248.1 GCA_029986975.1 Methanocorpusculum sp. | reverse complement strand
CAATGACTCCGCGAAAAATCTGCGACTGATATGCCGCGCTGCGCATTCCAAGTACGATTATTGCAATCAGGAATACCGGCAGAGTCGGAAGGAATACAAAGTAGAATAGGAACAATAGAATCAGGTTTGGAAGACCTCTGAAGAACCACACATAAACAGCTACAAAGCCGCGGACGGGTTTAGGTCCATAGACCTGACCTACTACCAGAATAATACCAATGATGAATCCAAGCAGAAGAGCTGCGCCTACCAGTTCTAAGGTAACGAGCAGTCCTCCTAAGAGGTAGCCAAGTGATTCGGTTACAGTTGTCAGTGATTCAAGCATGATATGTTTCTGCAGCGGTGAAATACTTCAATTCAGATGTTCACCTATTTTTTTAGATTCGGGTTTGAACTAAAAAAATAGGTTGGAATTAGTTTTATTCTTCAGCTCCGAGACCGTACTTTTCTACAAGGACGTTCCAGTCGTCAGATGCCATGAGTTTTGCGTAGCCGTCGTTTAAGATTTCACGGAGTTCGTTGTTTCCTTTCTTGACTGCTGCTGCAAAGAGTTCTTCGGTTCCTTCGACGCTTCCGACGAGTTCAAAGACTCCCGGGTTGTTGTCAATCTGGGTCTTGATTCCGGCGCTGTCGAAGATAACAACATCGACACGACCGTTCTTTAAGTCCTGCATGGAAAGTGCAAAGGTAGAGTAGGTATCAACAATCTTTCCGTCCTTCTTCATCTGTGCGTAGAGTGCTTCACCGAGGTAGCCTTCAAGACCTTCGTATGCAGAACATCCTGCCTGAACACCGATCTTAAGGTCGCCGTTGTAGAACTGTTCCATGGTGAAGTCTTTTCCTGCCTGGGAGACGACATCGATACTGATTGTCCAGTACGGGTCGGTGAAGTCAATTACTTCTGCACGGTCCGGGGTGATGGAAAGTCCGGAGCAGATGATGTCGCGTTTTCCGGTCTGGAGGTAGGTTGCAAGTGCATCCCAGTCGATGTAGTCGAAGGTTACTTCGTAGCCTTTTTCTGCTGCAATCCATTTCATACAGTCAACGTCGAATCCGACGATGTTTCCGTTTTCATCAGTCCATGAGTACGGCTCATAGACATCGATACCTACAACATAGGTCTTTTTGTCGCCAGCTCCGACACATCCTGCGGATACAATGACGGCAAAGATTACAAGGAGGCTTACTGCTCCAAGGAGAATTTTCTTGTTCATGTTTTTCAAACTCCAAGTTCAGGTTAATTTGCTGAATTGAGGGACACACACGAAATCCCTTCCAGATACAGCACACCCCAGTGAAACCACAGTTCCACCGGTCTCAGAATCACGGGTGCGAAAACACCTTAAGATACTGCCGGATGAGGTGATTTATTCTGATTTATGTATCTTTCCCAGACGTTCTAATACGAGATGATAACCGTTGCTTCCGTAGGTAAGACAGCGGTTTACTCTGCTGATAGTTGCTGTGCTTGCACCAGTTTCTTTTGAAATTTCCTGATAACTTTTTTTGTTTGAAAGAAGCGATGCAACTTCAAGACGCTGTGCAATATCCTGAATCTCTTTTATGGTGAAAGCATCCTCTAAAAATGCGGCGCACTCTTCCTCGGTTTTAAGAGAGAGCATGGCGTTAAGAAGAAGCTTCAGTTCTTTATCAGGTACCGGCAGAGAGATTGTCATAATACAGAAAGTATGTTTAAATGTTTATCAC
>DALTWR010000247.1 GCA_029986975.1 Methanocorpusculum sp. | reverse complement strand
GACATAATGTGTGTTTGTATGTATGTTGTGTATATACTTATCCCATATGGCAGATTTGACAAAACTCGTTAAGACTGAGATTAGACAATTCATTCACTGACGAAATTCGATAACAGAAAAAAGAGATTTGATTTTCAACTCTTATTTCTTTTCAGCATCTGCAGGACCTTCAGCTGTTCCATGCCGTGTGAAGAAGTAGAAAAACGGCGTATCAGCAAGAGCGAAGAGTACCTTTACCAGATACTGACATCCAATCATAATCAGAATCGTCTGCCCGGGGATATTCCATACCAGAACGCCGGCGATAGTGATAAAGACAGCCGTATCAATAAGCTGGCTGAAGATAGTTGTACAGTTACGCATCCATTTCGGTTTGAAGTGTTCTTTTACCTTGTGGAAGGCAAATACATCGAAACTCTGGGATACAATGTAGGCAAGAAGCGATGCCAGCACAATACCCCACTGTGAACCAAGAATCGCGGCAAAAGATTCCTGATCTGCGTATGGTGCTGCCGGCAGGGCAATTGCGATATAGATGAGTACCAGCGAAAACATCTGCACAATAAATCCGAGACGCACCATAAAGTTTGCCTCTTTCTTTCCCCAAAGTTCACTGATGATATCGATACAAAGGAATGTTACCGGATATGCGATTACCGCTGCCGGAATCTCAATAAACCCAATCTGGACGACTTTTGAAGCCAGAATATTCGAGATGATTAATGCGACCACAAAAAATGCCGACACAATCATCAGGTTTCTCTGTGTTTTATACATAATGTCCATCACTATTGAATTTCAAAGGATATATCAGATTCGGAATCTAATACATATACACTTATGATTCGTTTCGCTGTAATCGGTCACAAAGCAGTGACAGAACCTACATTTACCTTAAACGATATGCCGGGGGCAGCCGGACGCATGGATATTATGTGCCGCTGCATCAACACTTCGTTCTTCTTAAGCCATGATATGCGCCGCGACGTTGAGTGTTTCCTTCTCTTAAAAGGCGGAGACACTGAAAAAACTCTGGTCTTTTCCGGTGAGACCATCCGCTCTCTTAATCCCGATGAGAGAAGCGCGGGCGCCCTGATTAAAAAAGGACTGAGTACAGACGCCGGTGAGGAATTTAAGAAAGCAGCTGATGGAATCCGCATCAGAAAAGGAGGGCTTGCAAAGCTCTTGTCCGAATACCAGTTCGCCGTCCTTGATGAAAACGGCGAGGATATCAGAACTGCAGAAACTCTTCCCGAAAACTTCCTCTTAAGTGACCACATGAACTTCACCGAAGAAGAAGAGGAACTGATAAAAGATCTGCCGAAATATTCCGTGGGCCCTCGCGTTCTTCACGCTGACCACACAATAACTGTCCTCTTAAACGAATTTGACCGGAGACGTGCATGACTGAAGATATTGAGATTTTAGAAAAAGTTCACCGTATCTTAGAGTATGGAGAAATCTGCGACCACTGTCTGGGACGTCTCTTTGCAAAACGTTCGTTCGGACTTACCAACGAACAGCGTGGTCACGCCCTGCGTGTAGCTCATGCACTTGCATATAACATCCCATTCAAAGAGTATGAACATGGAAACTGCTGGGTATGCAGCGACCTCTTTGATGAAGTGCCCCGATGGGCAGAGATGGCAGCGGCTGCATCTGCCGGTCTTGAGCATGAAACATTTGTTATCGGAACACGGGTCCCTCCGATGATGACTGAGTCTGAAGAGATGCTCTGGTCTGATA
>DALTWR010000246.1 GCA_029986975.1 Methanocorpusculum sp. | reverse complement strand
ACAGTGAGGAATGGGGTTCTGTCTGTATCTCCTGCGCCGGAGGGGCTGTTGTTGAGGCAGTGTTTCATCCGAAACGGGAAGAGACTCCAGTATCTCACGGCTATCGATTAACTGTATCTGGACTGCGTTCCGGTCACTCAGGTATTATGATTGATTCAGGGAGACTGAATGCGATAAAGATAGCTGCTGCATTTCTTTCAGAACTGCATGAGGTGAAACTTATATCATGCACTGGAGGTTCAGCGAAGAACGTATTCCCTGGAACTGCTGAGTTCATATTTACCGCATCTGATGCTGACATAGCCTCTCTTGCAGCGGAGTTCGCGAAGGTGAACGCTGTAGAAACTGATCCTGATTTGAAGATAGAAATTGAGGCTGTCACATCGCCGCAGACATCATGGACTAAAGACTCTTCTAAAATAATTCTATCAGCTCTTTCCTCTGTTCCAAACGGCTGCTTTAAACGCTCTGCATCAGGTCCGCTGCTTTCATCAAATCTCGGCGTTCTAAGAACTGATGCTGACGGCACGGTTTCTGTAACCTGTTTTGTCCGCGGAAATGATAATGCCGAGTGTGAAATACGTACTGCAGAGATACAGAAATTCTTTGAAGACGCAGGCGCAAAGACGTTTGTCTCTGACAAATTCCCGGGCTGGAAAGAGGCAGATGAAAGCCCGCTTCTCCGGAGAATAAAAGGTGTCTATCGTTCTCTGTTTGATGCAGATATTCTGGTATGCACAACACACGGCGGTCTTGAAGGAGGATATTTTGCAGAGATGAATCCTTCGCTGCAGATTGTAAGCATCGGTCCGGATATTGAAAATCCGCACACTGTTGATGAACGGCTGAATATCGATAGTTTCCTGAAGCTGAAAGAGTTCGTCTATGCTATGGTAAAAGAGAACGCTCAGAAGTAAGAGATAGTGCGAGAGAAGGGATTCGAACCCCAGAACTACTACTAGACCAGCCCCTGAAGCTGGCGCCGTTGACCTGGCTTGGCTACTCTCGCTTGAAAAGTGCTTTAAAATATTTGTTCTCATCCCTCATAAAGATACGTATTAGATATCCGCTGACATCCGCCTTCGCCAACGCAAATAAGAAACCCTTATCCGTTTCAAAGACCATCAAACATATATGTTTCGTGAAATGAGACGAAAGGCACAGCAGCTCCCTGCAGAGATCTGCGAAGAAATTCTCCGAAAAAATACTGCGGGAGTCCTCTCCCTCACTGGAGACGACGGCTATCCGTATGGTGTGCCGCTTAGTTTCTGTTATGATAAAGGAAAACTGATTTTTCACTGCGCAAAGACCGGACACAAAATCGATTCAATCAGACGTTTTCCCAAAGCATCATTTTGTGTCATCGACAAAGATGAAATCATAGCAGAAGAGTACACAACATACTTCAGAAGCGTTATTGCCTTCGGAAAAATCCGTATCGTCGATGACGAACCAAAAAAACGTGAACTAATTGATTCCCTCGCGAAAAAATGCAATCCCAACGATACTGATGAGCACAGAAAAGAGATGATTGACCGCGAATATGCGCCGGTCTGTATGCTTGAGATGACCATTGAACACCTAAGCGGGAAAGAAGCGATAGAGCTTGTGCGGACACTCTATCGGACGCCCGATAGCTGAGTCGCCATCCCGATGCTTGAGGGACCGATAGAAATACTTCGTGTTCTGGTCGGTGATTTCGGACAGCGTGGACATAGGGCCGGGAATATTCGTGCTGACGAAGTATAGGTC
>DALTWR010000028.1 GCA_029986975.1 Methanocorpusculum sp. | reverse complement strand
TAAACTTCCTTTTAGTTCTTCTTGCTGTCGTTATCGGAAACCTCATAAAAGCAGTCCCGATAACGCCGGGAGGTATTGGAACATATGAACTTGCCCTCGCAGTCATTCTTGGAATCGGAGGAATTCCGGCAGCATCAGCAACACTCATAGCCGTAATCGACCACCTAATCAAAAACCTCGTAACTATCTTCGGCGGAATCATATCTCTTATCGTGTTTGGCGAATGGTCATTAGCATTGATGAAACGCCTCTTCAAAGAAGGAAAAAGAGGCATAGATACAGACTCCGACACAGAAATACATGACCGCTGAACTGCAGGCACGTCATACACCTGCTCATCCCGGATTTCTTCAATGACCGGACTCATTACACTGCTTGGGTGGGCAGGGCACGAAGCCGGATGGAGATCCGGTCTTGCATCTGTTGATACAATTTGTTCTGACATACAGATGATGTATGAAAACCCCGGATTTACTTTGCATCTGATGGAAAAGTACGGAGTAACATATCTCTTCGTCGGAGAAGTAGAACAGGAGAAATACCGTGTGTCTCTTCCCCCCAGTCGGATTAGAACAGGTCTTTGCAGAAGGAGAGTGTGCAATCTATAAGAGTGCATAAAAATTGAGAGTGAGCTGTTTTAAAAAATATTATGCCTTCTTCGCGGCTCCGCCGAACCACGAAAGAAGAAGAGCAACCACAAGCACACCAATAGATGCAATAATTGTTCCATGGAGCATTATCAGAAACTCAGACGCATAAAGCTCTGCAGCACCGGTGATAAAGAGCGTCTCTAAGATTGCTACAATACCGAATGAAAGAGCCATACCAAGCATTCTCACTGTAGATAGTGTACCGGATGCAAGACTGAACTCCCGTTCTGTTACTGAATTCATAATTGCTGTCGAGTTTGGTGTTACAAAGATTGCAATACCAATACCGAAGAGAGCTTCAACGATAATCAGAAGCCAGAGATTCATTGCTTCTCCGGATGTAAGAAACACACCCATACCTGCGATAATAATCAGAAGACCAAGACAGGTGGAAAACTTTGGCGGTGCATGCTTAATCACACGGTCAATGATGCCGAGAATAATTGAACCGATACCAAATGCTGCAACGCTGGCAAAGATAACAGCTCCGCAAAGCCACAGTGCATCTGCCTGAGCAGAACCCATAACAACAGCTCCCACAATACCGACAGCCGTTAAAATACCGCCGAGTCCCAAGATAAACTTCGGAAGCATATGGTCGAAGAATCTTCCCGCGACAATCGTAAAGAGTGCCAGAATCAGACCCTCTGTCGTAATAATCAGTGCACGAAGGAACGGATCGTCAATGCCCCAGAGTTCAGCCATGTAGGTTGAAATCAGAGAGTCCATTGAATAGATTGCTACATAGTAAAGCAGATTCGCACCGCTGTTAAAGGAGAATGATCTGTTGTGCAGAATCAGATTCACCGGGATAAGCGGATTTGCATTGCGCTTTTCGTAGAGGAAGAAAAGAATTAAGAGAACAATACCTGCGACAAGCGACACAACTGCAGCCATGTCCGGAAGTTTTGAGAATCCATAGACTGCAAGCGCCATTCCTGCGATGAAGATAAGAGATCCTATCCAGTCAAATTTACCGGTGTCAGTCGGTTTATCTTTTGGAATAAATATTATAGCCATGACCGCTGCAATTAATGCAACAGGTCCGAGAACCGTAAATGCAGCAGACCAGCCGATAAGATTGGTAAGGGCTCCTGCGGTAAGCGGGGCTGCAAGCTGACCTAAGAAAACGCCGGTCATTGCAATACCAATAGCTGTCCCGCGCTTTTCAGGAGACACTGCATCGGCAAGAAGAGCTATAGCAACACCAAACATCAGTGCATTTCCAAGACCCTGAATGCCGCGCATCACAAGCAGGACTTCCATCGAAGGCGAAAAACCGATTCCAACAGAGGCAACGCCCATTAATAATACACCAATCGTAAAGAAGAGTTTTTTATTAACCTTATCTGCAAGACGGGCAGCCGGAATCAGGAAAATGGTAGATGCAAGCGTATAAACCGTAAACACCCACGGGAACAAACCGGAACCAAACGCTGCAGCATATCCGAAAAATCCGATGATATCTGCAGCAATCAGACCTGTTGCCGAACCGATGAACGGGGGAAGGAAACAGGCAATCGCAACAGTTACTGCGATAATAACCTGTTTCGGCGTCAGATGAACAGATGACATACTTATAATTGAGTTAATGCTTAATATAAATCTAAGCATCTGTGAGTTTCAACTCAAAAAAGAGTTTTCCTGTTTCAATAATACTGCTGACTAAAATTTGCAGGTCGGATGCAAACAACTGATAGTATCACAGCTGACCTGTTTGGTTCTAAATAAATAGCAATACATCTATCCTCTCCATGTACGAACAGTTATACCCCAAAACAGCGAACAATAGTAGCAGAAAAATATGTATCTTAAAATTCATGAAATACACGGAGAAGGAACTGTCACCGCAGCATGCGACGCAGACCTTCTCGGAAAAACTCTCAAAGGTGAATTCTGCGATATCGATATCGATGAATCATTTTACGGAAGCGAACTCACCTCTGAAAAAGATGTTGAAGAAGCACTGAACTCTGCCCTCAACGCAAATATCATCGGAAAAAAAGTCTGTGCCATAGCAATAAAAGCAGGACTCATCGATGAATCAGACTGTATCGATATCGAAGGAATACCACACGCACAAATATACAGAGTATAATCATGACAAACCTCACCTCCGGATTCTGCCCCCGCTGCGGTGCACCCACACCTGACGGCGGTCTCTGCGGAAAATGCAAAGCAAAAGACCTCGTCTGGGCAACAGTGCCTGAGCGGCTCGAATGTACCGTGTGCCCCACATGCGGTTCAATAAAAACATCAGGCATGTGGGCTGATTCAGCTGTTGAACGACATGAAATCGCATACAATATCGTATCTTCCTCTCTGAAAATACATCCTGATGTAAAAAATGTGCAGACCTCAATAGACATCAGAGATACGAGCAGCAACAGAAGTCTTGCGGAAGTCTTAATCATCGGAGAACTTTACGGCATCCCTGTTGAGCACAGTTCAAAGATAAAATTCGTCTGGATACATGAACAGTGTGACCGCTGCAGCCGTATCGCAGGAAGTTACTATGAAGGCGTGATTCAGGTACGCGCGGCAGGGAGAAAACCCACCGAGTTTGAAAAGACACGCAGTGCAAAAATCGCCTATCAGTTAGAAGACCAGATGCAGAATGCCGGAGACAGACTCTCCTTCGTATCTGACATTGAAGAAATCGACGGAGGAATTGATATCACGTTCAGCACTCAGGCGATTGGAAACCTTATCGCCCGCGATATCACCGGCGCTCTTGGCGGAAGTTTTACCACGCACCCTAAACTCATCGGCGAGAAAAACGGTACACGGCTTTACCGTGTGACCTACTCGCTCAGGCTTCCGCGGTTTGCGAGAGGAGATGTCGTCTATAAAGGAAAGACCTGGTGTAAAATTCTGCGCCAGACAAAAGAAACCCTCTTTGTACAAGACCTTGCAACCGGTTTAACCCGTTCATTCAAAGAAGATGATGAAGACCCCTTGTTAGGAAATGTCCGTGATGCAGAATCAGCTGATGTCATCTACAAAGATGCAGGAGTTCTGGGAATCATAGACCCGAAAGACAGTACGGTACACGAACTTCCTGACCGTGAGTGGATGAATATCTATCCGGGAGAAAAGATTCTCTTCCTCAGGGGAAAAGATGACCTGATTGTAGCCGTCGCAAAGGAAGTCATGGAGGAAGAACAGACAGAAGAAGAGACTCCATCCCCTGCAGAATGAAGGTTCGAGCTGTTCCGAAATCAGACCTCCCTCTTGCATCAAACGCTCCGTGGAGAGATTTGTCGCGCAAACCCTATGTAATAGGAAATACCGCATATATCCCTGTCCGGGAAGGAGAAGCATTCGATGGGATTCTGCCGGAAAGAACTCCATACACCGGAAGAGGCTACCAGAAGATAGGAGACACCATTATTTTCCATGGGCATGAGCCGGAAAAAGAGGAACTGAAAAAAGTCATCGCATTCGAGCATCCGTCCTGCATTCTCTATTCCGCAGGACAGAACGGTGTTATGCGGATTCCGGAGATTAAAGTTCTGAAAGGAACGCCGCATGAGGTGACCTTCAAAGAAGCAGGCATTACATACACTCTGCATCCGGCAAAAGTCATGTTTTCTCAAGGGAATCGTGCGGAAAAACAGAGAATTAAATCCCTCATCAAACCGGATGAGCAGGTCGCAGATATGTTTGCCGGAATCGGGTACTTCACCTTATCTGCCGCAAAAGCAGGAGCACAGGTTCATGCAATGGAGATTAATCCCGAATCATTTGCCTATCTTAAAACCAATATCGAAAAAAATACTCTTGGCGCATTTGTGACTCCTGAAAACGGAGACTGCAGAGATCTTCTCAAAGGAACGTATGACAGAATTCTTATGGGGCACTTCGATGCAGCAGAGTTTTTACCGCACGCGCTTGCGCACAGCAAAGCAGGAACAATCCTTCATGTTCATGCAGTTTACGATATAGAAGATAAAATCCGTGACGCTGTCGCATCAGCAGGTTTTAGATGTGTGCTTGACAAACATAAAGTAAAGAAGTACGCAGCGCATAAACTGCATTGTGTCTGGGATGTGACTCTGTCATGAAATCGCTCGAAAACAAACGAATTGTCCTTGCAGTGACCGGAAGTATCGCAGCAGTCGATACTGTTCGGCTTGCGCGCGAACTGCGCAGAAGAGGCGCTGCAGTAATCCCTGTCATGAGCGAAGCAGCAGCAGGAATCATTAATCCCGAAGCACTCACCTACGCGTGCGAAACACCATGCATCACAAAAATCACCGGCATGGTTGAGCATGTAGCATACTGCGGAGAAGGAGGGAGAGCCGACCTTCTCTTAATCGCTCCGGCAACAGCAAATACCATCTCAAAAATAGCTGCCGGAATTGACGATACACCAGTTACCACCTTTGCAACGACAGCCCTCGGACGCCCTATGCCAGTCGTAGTTGCTCCTGCGATGCATGAATCGATGTATCGCCACCCAGCCGTAAAAAAGAATCTCGAGACTCTTGTCTCATGGGGTATTGACGTCATCCCGCCGAAAATGGAAGAGGAACGGGCAAAAATCGCCGATATAGAAACCATCTGTCTCTATGCAGAGCGTGCCCTGTCTCCAAAGCAGCTCGCCGGAAAAAAAGTCCTCATCTCAAGCGGTTCATGCCGCGAAACTGTTGACAGCGTGAGAATTCTTACCACCCGTTCAAGCGGAAAGATGGGACGCGAGTTAGCACTCGAAGCATTCAGACGCGGCGCAGAAGTGACCGCCGTATCAAACACGAGTGTTCACGGCACCATCCCCTGCGTGAAAAATATCGCAGTCGAGTCCGCAAAAGAGATGGCTGATGCGGTCTTGTCCGAAGCAGACAACGCAGACTACTATGTAAGTGCTGCTGCAATCTCAGACTTCACACCGGAAAAATCCGGTACAAAAATTCCATCCGGAAAACCAGTCACTCTGCAGCTGAATCCGGCGCCGAAACTTATAACACAGCTCACCGGAAAAGGCATAAAAATCATCGGCTTTAAAATCGGCGAAGATGCGGAATCCGCAGCCAAAGAACTGCTCAAAGAAGACGGAATCATTGCCGTTGCTGCAAATACTCCTGAAACCATGGGTTCATCCGATGGATGCTACCGCATCATGAAAAAAGACGGAGATGTCATTCCGGCAGAAGGCACAAAAGACACAATCGCGAGGAAGATATGGGACGCTGTGTTGTAGCATTCGCACCCGGACACATATCCGGCTATTTCAGACGTGTTGACGGAGACACACTTAATACAACCGGCAGTTTAGGCGCCGGAATTGTAATGAGCAAGGGCGTTAAGATAACCCTTCGCAAGGCTGCGAAAAACAGTGTTGCGGTAAACGGCGGAAATCCTGCGTTTCTCTCCGAGGCGCTTGATGCATTAGGAGTTTCTGCAGAGGCATTCGTTGATGCAGAAATGCCGATTGGAGCAGGTTTTGGGATGAGCGGCGCAGGACTCCTTGCCGCAGCAGCCGCTGCAAACCGGCTCTTTGACCTCGGGATGTCTGATAAAGAGATTGTATCTTTTGCCCACTGTTTTGAAGTTGAGCATGGAACAGGTTTAGGAGATGCAGCCGCATCTGCTGCCGGCGGAATTGATATCAGAACAGCGCCGGGTGTTGACGGGGTTACTGAGAGGATTTTTACTGACGAACCGGTCTTTGCAGTATCTTTAGGACCTATGACAACCCCTGAGATCATCAGGTCCCCTGAGATAATGCAGCAGCTAAACGAAGCATACCCGAAGCAGATTCCAAAAACCCTTTCAGAACTCATTTCTGCATCGCGTTCCTTCGCAGAAAAAAGCGGTCTTATAACACCTAACGTCCGCTGTGTACTTGATGCATGCGATGCTGCAGGCATTCAGGCATCCATGACTATGCTTGGCGAAGGTGTGTTTGCCTGCAAAGCGTCCGCTCAAAAGATTTTAGGACAGTTCGGTTCTGTCTATCACTTCTCTGTAAGTAAAACAGGTCCTGTTATTCTGGAGGATTCCTATGTCTGATATTCCAAAAAGTCATCCGAGATATGTATCGCTTATCACCCGCGAAAATCTGGTAGCAGCAGCTCACGCAGGTATCGTCTCTTACGAAGGTCTCACCTCTCACGGCAGAGGAGAAGCATTCGACTACCTGTTAGGAGAAAAAACATCTCCTTCGGCACTTGAGGCAGAAAAGTCAGCGGCAAAAGTACTGCTTGCCGCAAAGCATCCGGTTTTATCGATTAACGGAAATACCGCTGCATTGGCAGCTGCAGAAATTGCTGACCTGCAGAAAGCATCCGGAGCAGAGGTTGAGGTAAACCTCTTCCACAGAACAGAAGAGCGGGTAAAAAAAGTTGAAGCCGTGCTTGAAGCAGCAGGCTGCATCTTAAACAAAGGAAAACCGGAACGCTGTGTTCCTCTTCCGCACGACAGAGGATTATGCGACCCTGATGGAATCGGTTCTGCAGATGTTGTACTTGTGCCTCTCGAAGACGGCGACCGCTGTGAGGCGCTTGTTGAGATGGGAAAGAAGGTAATTACCATCGACCTAAACCCCATTGACCGCACTTCAAAAAGAGCAACACTTCCAATCATCGATGAAGTACGGCGTGCTCTTCCCAATATTGCTGCAGAGTGCAGAAGACTTACGTCTCTGAATGAAAAAGTCTCTATGCCTGAAATCGACAGCAAAGCTATTTTAAAAGCTGCTGTGTCTGATATGGAGAAGTACCTTGAACACGCTTTGGATTGAAAAATACCGCCCGGCATCATTTGATGAACTCTTGGGGCAGCAGCCCGCAGCAAATGTGCTGAAAGCATGCGCTGAGGCAGAAAACCTGCCGCACCTGATGGTCATCGGAAAAAGCGGAACAGGAAAATCCGCAGCACTGGAGATATTTTCCCGCATGTTTTATGCTGAAGCTGCAGCAGAAAATACCACCATTCTTCCGGTCAGTGTGATGTTTACGCAGGGACACGCTTATCTTGAAGGCTGTGAACGGTTTGCTCATCTCTATGATAAAGGAAAGTCGGTTCTTGCAAACTTTAAGTACATTGTAAAGTGGCATGCCTCATTAAAACCGTTGTCAGCACCATTCAGGATTGTTATCTTCGACGGTGCAGGAGATCTCCCGAAAGATGCGCAGGCAGCACTCAGGAGAATTATGGAAAGATACAGTGCAACCTGCAGATTTATTTTCGTAACCTCATCTGCCGCATCCATAATTGACCCGATTCGTTCCCGCTGCGTGCCGCTGTACTTCCTTCCGATTGAGTATGATGTAATCAGAACAAAACTTTCTGAGATTCTCAAAGCCGAGGGAAAAGAAGATGCAGTCACCTCGGACATGCTTGATATGATTTCCTTAAGTGCGAACGGAGACTTACGGCGTGCGGAGATGTATCTCGAACTTGCCGCATGTTATGGGGTATCTGATCCTGCTGAGTTTACCAAAAACGAAACTGCTGCCCTCGCCGGAGCAGCACTTGAAGCTGCGGGCGCAGGAGATGTTAAATCCGCACAGGAAACTATGGAGACTATGATGGCAGGCTATGGTATGACTGCGAGCGAAGTGTTATCACATCTGCGAAAGACGCTGCATGGAAATCTTACGCCTGAGACAGCGCTTGTCTTCGCAAACGCTGATGTTGCCATTCGTGAAGGGCAGAATGAATATCTGCAGATAAATGCTTTCGCCGCGGAACTCACGAATGTGCTTGGAAGAAGATAAAAAATAGGTAACTATTCAGCCGCTTTATCTGAAATACAAATGGTTAGTTAGTTTGCTTTTCA
>DALTWR010000027.1 GCA_029986975.1 Methanocorpusculum sp. | reverse complement strand
ATTTTTACGGCTTTCTGCAATCTCTGCCTCAACAGTTTCTACTATACGGGCAACTTTTTTATCAGCATCAGCATACGAATCATCTTCACAAACTGGAGATGAGACCCGGACTTTGGTCTCCTCAAAAACATCTTCCCCCGCCTTTCCGAAGTGAGAGAACAGTGCCTCGTTTGACTCAAAACATCCCGCCCCCGGAAGAGTTTTTTCATCCTCAAAGACATCATCTTCCGACAAACCGTCATGAAACTTCAAAGCAGACACACCGCTGCTGATGACTTCAGATGACGAGTGCCTGTTTTTGTCAAGACGAAACTCGTCAGTCATGAAATTTTTTCTGCCGGATAGTCCCCAGACTCCGTCGAAACGCTGATTCATTTCGTTTAAAAGCGTCATAAGAGCACCACGGATTTCATCTTTGCCTTCCTTTACATTGTTAAAGACATATTTTTGGCCGTTAACCGTCTCAATATGAAGTGATGTAGGGATAGGCGGGTGTGCAAATCTCACATATACTGACTGCAAATCGACATACTGCATCTCATATACACGATAGACTGTCGCCATCTCCGGATATGCCCAGACGATGCGTTCACGAGTAATCAGAATAGGTATCAGCCATTTCTCTTTTGAACGTGCAAAGAGAACTTCTAAAACCTCCTCGGTGCGCGGAATCTCATCTAAGAGTTCAATCGGGAGGTCATACTGATACAGCACTTCATGACGCATTGTCGAATCTTCTTATATATTTATAACTACCAGTAGTAAAATCTCTCGAATGTCTCATCTGTGGGTACAGGATAATGTTTAAAAAAAGGAACGGATTTTTCCGTTCTGTGTGGTATCTAAGCTGGTGATATTACATCATACCAGGCATTCCGCCCGGCATTCCACCCATTCCGCCCATTGCGGCTGCCTCTTCCGGAGACGGACCTGCGGACTTTGCGGATGCGATGACATCGTCGATTCTTAAGATCATGACAGCTGCTTCTGCTGCGGATGCAATTGCCTGGGTCTTTACGCGGAGCGGCTCAACAACGCCTGCTTTCCACATGTCAACCGGCTCACCCTTGAAGACATCAAGACCATAGGTCTTCTTGCCTTTCTCGTGTGCTGCACGAAGGTCGACGAGTTTGTCAATCGGGTCGAGACCTGCGTTTTCTGCGAGGGTTCTCGGGATGACTTCAAGTGCGTTTGCAAATGCATCGATTGCGAGCTGGATTCTGCCGCCCTGGGTTGCTGCGTACTCTTTGAGTCTGAGTGCGAGTTCAACTTCCGGAGCTCCTCCGCCTGCGACAACCTTCTTGTCTTCAACAACACAGCCGACAACACGGAGTGCGTCTTCGAGTGCACGGCCAAGCTCGTCAACGACATGTTCAGTTCCGCCCTTGATGATAATAGAGACTGCCTTCGGGTTCTTGCATTTCTCAACGAAGACCATCTCTTCGCCGGAGCCGACTTTACGCTCTTCGACTAAGCCTGCAGTACCAAGTTCGTTCTTGGAGATTGCATCGATTGAGGAGATAATAGTAGCACCGGTTGCGCGTGCAAGTTTTTCCATGTCGGACTTCTTGACACGGCGGAGTGCGAAGATTCCTGCCTTGGATAAGTAGTGCTGTGCAATGTCGTCAATACCTTTCTGGCACATGAGGACGTTTGCACCGGACTTGATAATCTTGTCAACGATGCCTTTGATCATCTTTTCTTCTTCATCAAGGAAGAGCTGGAGCTGGTCCGGAGAGGTGATGGAGATTTCTGCATCGACTTCGGTCTTCTTGTACTCGACTGCTGCGTTGAGTAAGAGAATCTTTGCATTCTCGACAGTCTTCGGCATGCCCGGGTGGACACGTTCTTTGTCGATTAACATTCCCTCAACGATTTCGGAGTCTTCGATTGCTCCTCCGACACGCTTTTCGACTTGGACGTTTTCGGTGTCGACGGTGCCGTCTTCATCGGTTACGAGGGTGATTGCACGGACGATTAAGTCACAGAGTTTCTCTTTGGATGCTTCTGCGTTCTTTCCGGTCATTGCAGTTCCTGCAATCTTGGAGAGAATTTCTTTGTCGGTTGCTTTGACATCTTTTGCAATGTCCTGTAAGAGTTCCTGTGCTTTTTCTGCTGCCTGACGGTATCCGAGGGTGATAACGGTCGGGTGAACGTCCTGCTCTAAGAGTTCTTCGGACTTCTTTAAGAGTTCGCCTGCGATGACAACTGCGGAAGTGGTTCCGTCTCCGACTTCGTCGTCCTGAGTCTTTGCGACTTCAACCATCATCTTTGCTGCCGGGTGCTCAATGTCCATCTCTTTTAAGATTGTGACACCGTCGTTGGTGATGACAACATCTCCAATGGTGTCAACGAGCATTTTGTCCATTCCTTTCGGACCGAGCGTAGTTCTGACTGCGCCTGCAACTGCTTTTGCTGCGGCGATGTTCATACTCTGAGCATCCCGTCCGCGGGTGCGTGATCCTCCTTCTTTCACGATTAATATTGGCTGACCGCCTAATTGTGCTGACATGTATAATCACCTAATACCCTTTTGCAGGGTAATGTATGGAATATGTTGTTTAGTAGTTCTATATAAATATTCTTCTTTGTGATAGTAAAAGAAAGGGATTACGGCACCGGATTTCAAATCACTGGTGAAATTCAGAGTGCCGCGCCGAGATGTTATGCTGAAAAACGAATGAGTGAGTAGAGTCCGTCGGGAAGCGGATGGACTTCAAGGAGAGATAAAAACTCCTTTGAGTAAAGTCCGTTTCTTACCATATGTCCGAGATATGTTCCGACAGCGCCGCCGGATGGTGATGACGATGCAAATCCGAGGACTTTTTTGTCTTCGGATACGGTAATCTGCATGTGTCCCACGGTAGAGTCGGTAACATGCCAGAAAGCGCCCGGACCTGCAATATTAAACGCTTCAAGTGTCGTTCCGTTTTCTGCAGCGGGACATACTGTGTAGTCGAAGCCGAGGACAACGGTAAACGGCTGCTGCGAGAGATTAATGCAGTGCGGATTTCCGAGGATTGCATCTGCTGCTGCAAAGCCGCGCATTCTTGCTGCCGGCGTAAAGTACGGCGCACCGCAGATGTCTCCTGCGGCGTAAACGCCTTTCAGGGAGGTCTGCATGGTTTCATCAGTTAGAACTGAGCCGTCTGCACGTTTTTCAATGCCGGAAATCCACGAAGATTCATGAGTAAACCCTGCTGCAACCAGTACTGCGTCGCAAGGTATGCGTTTTCCGTCTGCAATGACTGCTTCTACAGAAGTCTCTCCTTCGATGCGTTCCACAGTGACATTTTCACGGATGTCAACAGCCTCTAAGTCACGCAGTGCATCGAGGCGAAGTGTTTCGGGAAGTACTGATAATACTTTTGAGCGGGCAAGGAGGGTTACTTCAACGCCGAATGACGCATAGATGTAGGCAAACTCAGCGCCGGAGATGCCGCCCCCCACTATTACCATTTTTTTCGGCAGGGTCCGCATCGTGCGAATCGAACGCGGGGTGTAGACGCCGCTTGCAGATATGCCCGGAATATCAGGCATTCTAAGTTCAGCGCCGCATGCGAGAATTACTGCTTCTGCCTCACGCTTTATACCGTCAACAAAGACTGCGCCGTCACGCACCTCCGCTGTTTTTCCGTACTCAATTTCAACGCCTGCATCCTTTGTTTCTTTTTCGATGACGTGAGAGAGTTTGCTCTGTGTTGTTTCAAGTTTTTCCAAAAGATGCGGATAGTCCACTTCAACGCTGCCTTTGATAATTCCTAAAGACTGCAGATGGCGGGCGTTTGCTAAGGCACGTGCAGCATCATTTAATCCGCAGATGAGCATGCAGCCGTCAAATACACACTGACCGCCTAATTTACGTTTTTCAATGATGGTTACCTTACGACCGGCATGAGCAAGACGCAGGGCAGCCATTCTTCCAGCAGGTCCGCCGCCAACAATAATTATCATGGCCGTTAAAAAAAATCAGAAGACCTCGCAGCCTTCATCTGAAGGTACTGCCAGTTCTTCGCCGGTAAAGGCGTTTACTTCAACAATATCTTTTTTGCCGCGAACCTGCCAAACCGGGACATAGACTTTTTCAACTTTGAGGATGATATTGTCTTCTGTCGGTTTGAACTCTTTTTCTTCGGCGAAGATAGCATCTCCTGCGGTGATTTTTAAGCGGATGCGTTTGGTAAGCTTCTTGATAAGCTCTGCCATAATTGTTTCTTCTGCATCCTTTTTCAAAACAATCGGGCTTACAATCTCTGCATCTTTATCGATTTCACCGGGAACTGGTATGGCATCTTCTGCGAATTCCCACGGGAGATTGTTTACTGCGTTTATCCAGCCGGAACCTTCAGCGTCAAATGCCACACGCTTTCCTTTGTAGGTTGCGTCCCCTCCTGATGTATATGTGTATCTCCAGTATGGAATCATACGAAGAATGGTGGGTCCTTCCTGATGTGCAACGCGGACTGCTGCTTTTGCGTCATAATTTACCGGAAGCATCAAATCAAAGCCAAGCGTTGATGAGGGGGCTGGTGTTTTCGGTTCTGCATATACAGGTACTGCGTCAACATCAAACGGCAGGACAAAGATTCTTGCATCTGCTGCTGCAGCAATTAATGAGAGGAGTTTTTCCCGGTTCCAGAGAACTGACTCTTTGGGGCGGAAAATATCATTTCCGCTGAATATTATTTTGTCGCAGCGGGTCTTTAAGCCGTTTAAGTTGATTGAGTACGGCGTCATGTCGAACCGCTGAAGGGAGTTCATATCATCCGAACAGAGGACGATAACACACCTGTTTTCTTTTATGCCGGAGAGCTGAAACGGTTCATTCTCTACTGTTTCGCAGTCGTATCCTGCGGTCTGGAGGATGAGAGATATTTCGGCTACTGCCTGGTCGTAGTTTGGTTCGCCCATAATTCTATTAGTAGTATTTGTTTTCACATCTGATAAAGGATATGACTGAACTGTCAGGGATGAAAAAAGATAATTTGAATCCGGTTTACCATTTAAACCGGTTTTTCGGCGGATTTCGTTTATGGGCACTCTTTTGTATCAAATCTACGACACGCTCCTCGATTGAGTTCTGCGGCACACCCTCATTTAACTCAAGCGAGAACAAAGCCGCATCAAGCTCTTCGTATGTCATGCCGATTTCTTTTTCATCGGTCTGCCCCGCAAAGAAACCGGCGCTCGGTGCTTTGGTGATGAGGATTTCCGGAAGCTCCAGCTCTTTAGCAATAGCGTAGACATCTTTTTTATAGAGATGAAGAAGAGGCTGAATATCTGCTGCGCCGTCCCCCCATTTTGTGGAGTAACCAATTAAGTATTCTGTCTTATTCGAGGTGCCGCAGACGAGATAGTGTCTTGCTGCTGCGATGTTGTAAAGAACAGTCATGCGGAGGCGTGCTGAGGCATTTCCTGCAGAAAGAGGGGTGTCTGTTATGTTTGGTGCAGTCATCAGTGCCTTAAGCGGCTTTTCGAGCGGGACAGTCAGAAGTTCTATCCCTAAAAATTCTGCAAGAAGCCGTGCGTCTGCTTCATCAGGAGATGACTCAGAGGCAGGCATAAAAACCCCAAGAACCCGTTTTGCTTCGAGGGATTTTACCGCGAGAGCTGCAGCAACGGCTGAATCGATGCCGCCGGAGATTCCAATAACTACTCCATCAGCGCCGCTTTCCCAGATTGCTGTCCGGATGAGGTCTTTTACTTTTATTATTTCACAGCCGATACAGCTGCAGTAACTGTCATTTATCTCTTCGCCGGATTGCACACTCATATCAGTTCCTCTCTTCTATCTTTCGTGATGTATGTATCTGCGCAGCTATAATATCTGCTCTTTCATAGAGTTTGTCGGAGACATTTTTCAGCGCATACTTTGCTGAAGGACGGGTGACAGAAAACTCTTTTAAAAAATCATGGACTCTGTCTGTTGTTTCGGGCGTTTCTTTACGCCATCCAAAGAATTTCGCATACGCAGAAATTTCTTCTGCGGAGATGCCGGAAAACGGATGTACTGTTCTTGTTTTTTGGCTTGTGAGATATGAGGATACCGTTCCGTCAAGAACTGAGGTGAGCAGTTCATCAGCGGCATCATCTAAGGTTTTGTCGCCCATAATTAAGGAGGCTTCAGTTTCTTTCCGGACAAATGTTATATCGCGCCGTCCGGAAAAAAGTTCGCTTACAAACATACGCAGCGCAAAGGAAGATGCTGTCTCTGATGAATTGGTGTCTGATGATTTCAGATAGATTTTCTCCCGCGAATGAATACCGCCTTTGCTTCTGATTTCTTTTTTTGCACGCGAAGAGACTGATGCGATGAGATGACTTGCCTGGTTCATTTCGAAATTGTTCCGGTTCTCTTATTCGACGTTTTTTTTCACTCCGTTTTTCGTGTCCACTTTTTTTATTCGGGTTTGTTTTCTTCTGCAAACTCTTCTATCTCGAATAAGGATAAGGGTGTGTCGCGCAGGGCTTTTCCTATGACGCGTTTTGCGATGCTTTCTGCATGCTCTTTTGATTTTGCATCAAAGACTCTCATAGAAAGCAAAAGTCCCACAAGAGCGGTTCTTGCCGCTACGGTTGCTGTGGTGAGTTCGTTTCCGCAGTGAGGGCAGGGGCTGTTTAGGACGTCAACATCAACAAATTTTGCAGACGGATGCAGTCTTCTTCCGCACTCGGAGACGGCGATACCGACAGCATCTGCTGCGGTATCTATATCGCGGACTATCCAGGCTGCTTCTAAGGTTACACGAAAGTCGGGCATAATATTTCCTGCTTAGTGTGTTGGCGAGGAAAAGAGATAATGATTCGTGTCTGCTTCGCGTTTTTTTCTTCAGCAAATTATCCCGGCAAAAACAATATCACAATCAGAATGAGGAGCCGGAATAATTACGTGTTATCTCTGCCCGGTTACGCCGTCTGCGCGAATCTTTATCTCTGTTACGACCATCACATAAGATTTTCATACATTGAACTATTACGTATATCAATATCGGTTGAGGACATTTCTGGCAAGGTCCGGGAACTATTCCCCGACACGCGAATATAAATAATATCAACACATACAAAATGTTGAGTAGTCACTCATGATTAACGAAAACTATCAGTTCATTCCCTTAACCGGCGACTCGGCAGCATTACACGCTGCCTTATGCAGACGCCGCAATGCTCAGATTCGGATTCACATACAGGCAAGAGATACGTCTCTCACGTCTGCAGATTCTGCGGAGAAAGAACCGCTTGCTGCAGCAGCTGCTGCGATGTATGAAGCATTCGCTGTTGCTGCGGATATCAGAATCAAACGGCATGAGTTTGAGCAGAAAATTAAATCGCATTGTGATGAGATAAAAGAGGGTATGATTGACTGATTAAGTTACCGTAAACAGTCAGTACCATCTTTTAACGACACCCTGCTGCAGATTTGGGCAACTGCAGAAATGTTGTCGCTATTTTACGCATGATTAAAAAAGACTAGGCACCTATTCAGCAACCTTATCTGAAATTCAGTTGATTAGTTGGTTCAGCGGGAATTGACTTTAAGAAACGAGAGAACTCGATTTTGGCAGTCAATTTCCACAATGGGATACAAAATCCGGTTCTTCAACGTTTTGTGTGATGCAGCTTTTTGGTTTTGGAGGAAAGTCAGGGGCGGATGCTGCATCTTTGTGAGTATGGCTGATTGGATGTTGTGATACAAGGATGAATATATACAAGTATGGGAATAAATAATTTGTTTTTATCGCAGTTCTTTACCTCCATGGTTGTATATGTCAGCATTATATGTTTGATGTAATGATGCTGAACAGGTACGAAAACCTTAGTTACAGTTTCTTCGGCCACGGCAGACCAAAGTTTGTGACCATCTCTTTGATATCGTCATGGATTCCTTTGTCAAGTTTGAGCAGAACAATGGCGTACAAAATTCCGCCGGCTATTACCGGAATGAGTACAAGCCCCACATTACTCAGCGGCACTATCAATGCATAGACAAGAACAACTATGCCCATAAGCAGTGATGCAAGAAGAATATGCAGGAGCGGTTTCTTTTCAACGAAGTCGGGCATGAATTTCTTTAGCTCATGGGTTACGATGAGTACATTTATGATGACTGCGCAAAGTGAGCCGAGGGCAGCTCCGTTGATTCCCATGATTGGAATCAGGAGGATATCAAGAATCACGTTCAGAATAACTGCTGCGAGAGTTCCGTAGAAGGTGTTTCTGGGATGCCCGGAACTGGATAAGGCATTGCCTATGATAATCAGGAAAACACTTACAATCTGGAAGAGGAACAATATACACGCAGAGACCGCGCCGGCTGCAAAATCTGCACCATAGAAGTAGTACATCAAATCATCTGCGAGAATAAATCCTCCAATAGCAACAGGGACTGCCAGAATCAGCCCATAGGTACATGAACGCGCAACAACCGGCGGGATTTCTTCCATTTTGCCGTTC
>DALTWR010000245.1 GCA_029986975.1 Methanocorpusculum sp. | reverse complement strand
GGCGAACACAACGGAACGTTTAGAGGATTCAATCTGGCATTCGTTGCAGGTTCAGCAGCTCTTGACATGTTTGTTGACAACAACATGGAAGAAGAGACCAAGAGAAAAGAGGAACTCATCAGAACATTCTTCGACGAAAGACTGCCGTCTTTGAACGGCAAAAACATCAGAGCGCGCGGTCTCGGTGTCATGTGGGGCGTTGAGTTCGGGGCGTATCCGTCAAAGGTTTCCTTTGATATCAGAAAACGCTGCTTTGAAAAGGGCGTTATCTTAGAACTTTGCGGCAGAGAAGATACTGTGGTAAAAATCATGGCAGCGTGCACCATTCCCGATGATGTCCTGATGAAAGGTCTTGAGATTGTGTTCGAGTCAATGAAAGAAGTACTTGCTGAGTATAAAGAGTAAGTACTTCTCTTCTTTTTTAACCATATCTAACTCTTTACCGGATACTTGTTTTTAAAAACAGCTGGATGTGCTGAAAAATATCTTCGTCGAAATATCTGACTGTAAGGAGTCATACTATAAATACTTTCAGGAACAAATACTTCTGGTTTATTTCTATGGTCGAAGAAAAGAAAACAAATGCGGGTAAGTTAACCATTCTTGGTATCCAGCATGTGTTTGCGATGTTTGGTTCAACCATTCTCGTACCTATGCTTACCGGACTGCCTGTTTCCGTTGCATTATTCTGCGCGGGTATTGGTACACTTATCTTCCATCTGGTAACTAAAGGAAAGGTTCCGGTTTTCCTCGGTTCCAGTTTCGCCTTTATTGCAGCCATCTGTGTGGTTGGCGCTCAGGAAGGTTTAGAGTATGCAACCGGAGGTATCATTGCTGCTGGTGTTGTTTACCTTATTTTTGCAGTGATTGCAAAAATTGTCGGTGCAGCACGCATCAGAAAGCTCTTCCCGCCGGTAGTTACCGGTCCGGTTGTTATGATTATCGGATTAATGCTGGCATCTACTGCAATCGGTTACTTCTCTGACGGATGGTCTTACCTCGTCGGCGGTGTTGTCATTATCACTGTTATCATTGTGAGTCTCCTCTGCAAAGGATTCATCAGAATGCTTCCGATTCTCTTTGGTCTGATTGCAGGATACATCACCTGTATGATTTTAACTGCAGCAGGCATTGACATCGGTCTTGACTACTCATTAATTACTGAAGCTTCCCTCTTTACGGTACCTGAGTTCTTCCTGCCGAAGTTCTCCGCATCTGCAATTTTAATGATTGCGCCGATTGCAATTGTTACCTTCATTGAGCACTTAGGAGACATTACTGCAAATGGTGCAGTTGTTGGAAAAGACTTCTTCAAAGACCCGGGACTTCACCGCACTCTGTTAGGTGACGGTCTTGCATCTATCTTTGCAGGTCTCGTTGGAGGTCCGGCAAACACTACCTACTCTGAAAACACCGGAGTTCTTGCAGCAACCAGAAACTACAACCCGAGAACCCTTGAAATCGCAGCAGTGTTTGCAATTCTGATTGCATTTATCGGCTACGTTTCCGGTTTCATCAGCTCAATTCCGTCAGCAGTTCTCGGCGGTATGTGTATAGTTCTTTTCGGAATGATTGCCGCTGTTGGTCTGCGCAACCTTGTTGAAAACAATGTTGATTTCAAAAACCAGAGAAACGTCTTAATTGTCGGTATTATGCTCATCATCGCTATTGGCGGTCTTGCAATCCCGATTTTCCCTGAAGCAGGATTAAGCTTATCCGGCGTTGCACTTGCTGCAGTTGTCGGTATCATCTTAAA
>DALTWR010000244.1 GCA_029986975.1 Methanocorpusculum sp. | reverse complement strand
CAATGAGTCCGAGGATTAAAACCGAATCAGAGTAGGTGAAATATGATATGTCAAGATACCCATAGACAAGAGTAATACTTAGAAGGACTGAAATTAACAGATACCCGATAACAGGACCGCATTTTCTAAATGTCATATCTCCGTCTTTAGTCAGATATTTTGCGATGGAATACCGCAGTTTTTCTGTTCCACAGGCAATAGACAGCCAGATAAGATACACTGCAGCGACTGCCATAATCCATCCGCAAACCTTCTCATTGAACAGACAGGATATAGAGGCGAATCCCAGCAGAACATTAATTATGGCAAATGCATACTTCTGCGGATCTTTTGAGGTCATTAAAATTATGGCGAAGAGAATCCCGAAGATACCTGAGATGACATTCATCATAACAATTCCGTTTAAGACCGCTGCAGAAAGCATCTCCACTGCCATAATCATAAACGTGACAGCAGCCATCACTCTTCTTCCAAGCAGCAGAAGAATAACACCGCAAAGAAGCGTAAATATGCCAAGGGCTATTCCGGGAAGATATGTTGGAAGCGTTTCCAAAGCTGCATCCGCTGTTCCCGAATCAAACATATCCAGCATCATCATAACAAAATAGAGAGCGATAGCTAACAGACCAAAAGAAGTCAGGATATTTCGCATATCAGTTTTTCTCCTTTCAGTAATTGAGGCAAAGAACTGTGTGTCTTCTTCATCGGAAGGGTCGTCAATCTTTTCCTTCGCAGCTGCGGTGTTGTTTTTCGTGATAACGAAATACATTCCCGGAATGAAAAGAATCAGTGCTGCAATAAATGCCGCAGAGGGAATCTCACCGAGGAGAGGGATGGCAAAGAGCACTCCAAGTACAGGGGCTGTTCCATAAATAACTCCGGCTTTTGCTGCACCGAGATGCCGCTGACCATACTGCAAAAGCATCGTAGATAAACCGCTGGAAAGAAAACCGACAGCCATGAGTCCAATGGCAGTTTGAACCGTCGGAAGAGATTCTCCTAAAGAGACAGCAATAATGAATGCCAGAATCGAAACACCGAATCCGCGGCAGATTACATTTTCAATCGGGTTTCTCTCTGAAAGAAGTTTCGTTACAATGTAGGATGCACCAAGTGCAATATTTCCGCCGATGAGAAATAGTGAGCCTGTTGAAAAGGAGAGAGATGCTGCATTCGTAATCGAGAGGGCAAAACTTCCAAGAACGATAAGTCCGGCACCAATGCCAAGACGCTTAGGTATTTTTTCATGAAGGAACAGAGCTGCAAAGATAACAGTTGCAACAGTGCTGACATTCTGCAGAATAGACCCTGCCGCCGCTGTTTCCTGTTTTAATCCAATGAGGATAAGGGTATTTGCCAGAAATGATAGCAGAATCAGGGAGATGATTTTCCAGGTATCTTTTCTCTGCAGATGGCGTTTCGGGTCAAAAATAGCTTTTGATTTTCTCCCGAATGAGAGAATTAGAAGCATGCCGATACCTACACCAAAGCAGATGAAGGCAAGCGACATCAGGGTTCCGGTTTCTGCTGAGGCAAGTTTTGTCAGAGGGGCATGAAGCGATCTTGCCGTCGCTGCTGCGATAGTGATGAGTATGGCAAAGACTATTGGATTAGCAGCAGATTAAATTTCATATGGCCTTACTCTCATTTATCCGCACAGATTTTTCTGTGCAGAATTTATTTCTATAATTATTTTGTTTCAACACCGATAGATCAGTTTTGTAACTATTCACCCCCCTATTTTTGCGCGGGCACTTATCCCATCTATTTTCAC
>DALTWR010000026.1 GCA_029986975.1 Methanocorpusculum sp. | reverse complement strand
CAGAAGTTTTCGGCATTTCACCTGCTACCGGCGCGGTAACTCCTGTCAATGTAATTGATGAAATTTCCTCGCCACTCACCGCTCCAACAAACACGCTCATCAGCACTAACACCGCAAACACGGCGACAATCCATTTCATACCTTTTTTCCAGTTCATGCAAATCCTCCTCCTACAGCAAATAATACAACATATACAACAATCATTCCAATAAACGCCGCAGCCGCTGCGCCAAATCCGGAAGTGTCCTGCGTAATACGCAGACCAAACCATGTTTCAACAGCCATCCAGATACTTGCAGCAAACATACCAATTAACGGAATCCATCCGACAACAGCAAACGTCAGAGAGCAGCGCATAGTCATCGCGATGACCTCTGATACTTTAACCGACGGCTCAAAGAGATGAGCAACAATCGATGTTATAACTGCATGCAGCAGCACCGCGATAAGCCAGATAATCCAGAGGATAAATATGAAGATAACAAGCAGAAGAATATTATCCTGAAGAGATGCCAGAATCGGGAACTGCCCTGCATCAAATGTAAAGATATTCGGAAGCACATATACAATAAGCAGCGTAGTAAGAACTGCCCAGATTGCACCTGTCAGCAGGAAAGTCGGGAATGCTGCCCCGGGAAGCTCATGCGCATAATACTGAAACGCATCGCGCGGACGTGAAATAAACCCGATAACTCCTCCGGTATATTCTCTTCTTTCCCTTCCTGAATCAGACCTCTCACGGCTTTCACGGGGTGCTCTCTTCTTTTCGTGATATCCTTTCGGCGGCCATGACTCATCGTCATCATCAACTGCTTCTTTGCGGCGGGGTGTACGCTTCTTCCGGCTTACCGGCTCATCGACATCACCTGCATACGGCCGCGCCGGATGCAGTGAACTTCCGCAAAGAGCGCAGTACATCTCAGACGTTGGATTTACCGCACCGCATGACGGGCACTTCATTGTCTGCGTATTTTCTGCAGCGCGCGGATGAACCGTCGTTACAGAATATGAGATGACGGTGCTGCGCTGTATGCTCCCCCTGCCTCTTCATCAGGAATCAGAGACTGCAAGGCATCAATCCACGCCTCGCGGTCGTTCAATGACGGGAAAACCAGATGCATATCGCGATCTCCTTTTGCGGATTTTATTTTCAGCGCAATCCCAGGCTCTCCAATCTCACTTGCCATCCGAACCGCACGCGATAACGACGTTACTGCAAATTCCCCTACAACGCCGTTTACAGAATCAACAACAAAACGGGTAGTTGTCAGATGAACAACAACAGGGCGATTCTTGATTCTGACATCAGGAGTAGAAACTAAAACCCGCTCATTTGTCGCAGGAACAAATGTTCCAACCCGTGACGCGGCGGGAGTTCCCGCCTGCGCCGAGACATTGCCGGTTGGAACATTCTTTCGCGGAAGTCTGTTCTGCAGCTGCTGCATCCACGCATTCCGCGCGGATTCAGTCGGATATACGATAAGCATCTGCTTTAAGCCGGACTGCATGCCGACAGAAACCGCAATTTCAGGCTCGCCTGCATCAGACTCAAGGGAGGCTGCATCCATCAGCTCAGCAAGCGCGAACTCGCGCCCGATTTTTCCCAGATTATTCTGCAGAATCAGACGGAGATTGGTAAGATATATGGTATAGAATGTATGTTTGACACGAACTCCCGCGGTACTGATTACAACTGACTCCCCGCGAATCAACTCAACGCCTGCAGCCTTCGCTTCGGCAGAATAATCAGGGGCTGCAACTGATGTTTCATTCTGCACTACAGAAACTGCTGTCTGAGCTGCAGCAGTATCTTTTGCGGCAGCACGAATCCCTGCTGCCGGAATGCCGTAAGCATCGCCGTCATTTGAACTGTTAAACCGGATTTGATGTGAATGGACCTCTCCAAGCGGCATCTCGCGGGAAACTCCTGCAAATGTCCCGGTGGCAAACGGTTTATCGCCGATTACTTTATTGACTGCATCAATCCATGCCTGCTGTTCTCCGGCTTTGAACATCGAATCAACAGGAAATCCTAATATCATATCGCGCTGTCCCGTAGGAGTCGAGATTATCAGTTTCACTCCGGGATTGCCGTTTTCAATCAGTTCAGGATAAACAGCCTGTATGCTGATAACTTTAAATTCACGACTTAGCGCCCCTTCGAAGATGAGACGCTGATTAGTAAGCGTCGCATAATACTGATTATTTTTCACCAGAACCGGAGAGGCATAATATTGGACCTCGCCGTCCTGAAGCACTGCAGGAGTCATTATTATTGACTAATATTAGGTTTGAATAGTATAAATACATGGTAACTGCTTTTTGAAAAATCCCTGAGGGAAACTGTGTCTGAACAAATACTGAATCCAAAAGATACATCGAAGAATTAATAATTTCAGAGTTAGAATATGGTTACGCAACTGGGCTCGTATATCAGGGGTAGATAGCTACGTTCGCAACGTAGATGCCGCGGGTTCAAATCCCGCCGGGTCCATTACGTTTTTGAAAGAAATTATCTGAGGAAAAAAGAGATTAGTTATCCCACACATCATAGTGGGCGTGTTCTTCCGGATTCATACGTTCCGGAGATGATGGCGGAAGAGAACCGAATCCCACTGAAAGAATAGCAACAGGCCGTACATGCGCCGGAAGTTCAAGCACCTCTTTTACCTGCGCTTCATCAAACGCCCCCATCCAGCAGGTATGAAGACGGATAGCATGCGCTGCAAGCATCATATATGTTGCAGCAATAGTGGCATCCTGTACTGCATACAGAATGCCGCGCTCACCATAGCGCGACATGGAACGGATGTAATTCGCGCAGACAACAAATGCACACCCTGCATCAAGCATCTGGCGCTGACCTCCCGCCGCATCAGAAAGCATCTCAAGCTGTCCTTCATCAGACACGATGACAACATCCCATGCCTCAAGATTTCCGGCAGTGGGACACGTCGATGCTGCTGATAAGATGTAGTCTTTTTCTTCAGCAGTAATGCCTGCTGCTTCATCATACTCCCTTACAGAGCGTCTTGATGCAAGAAATGACTGAAATTCCGAAGGATCCATAGTATTTCCTGAGGGTGATTTTTTTAAAGAAGTCCTTCAGCAGAAAGAACTGCGTATGCATCTGCTGCTGCTGTTGTTACCGGAACCATAGCTTCGCCGCATTTGTCTGATGCAATGCCGAACTGGTTTGTTGCAATGAGAGTAAGTACTTCATCAATACCGTCAGCTGCTGCAGCAAAGTCCTGACAGCCGGTAGTGTTTGCTGCATCTCTCATGTCTGCATTTAAAATGTCAAGAAGGGTTGCAAGCATGTATTTTGCTCCGGGTTTGTCTTCTTTTTTCAGAGTCTGGACTGTGGTCAGCTGATGAGCAAGCATCATTATATCAAGTTTCAGACGTTCTGCCATGTGGTACTGCAGAAGTGCTGCTTTCGGCGTAAGAGTAGATGTCATGATAGATACCTTATAGTTAATTGTTTGAGTTGAAAAGTGATAAAGAAAGCGCTTATGATTGATTAGAAACAGCTTAATCAATTGCCATCCTGAAATCGCGGAAGTAAAGAGAGCCGCATCTCATCTTTACCACACCTTTATCCATTTTCACACCAAAATAATATACAGGATGACTGACTTTGCACCAGGTCAAACCGTACGCTACTCACGTACGGGTACTGTTGGAAAAATAGTATCTCTCATGGAAAGTGAGGGCGCAGTCTATGCTGAACTGGATACGACCGGTCTTTTGTACCGCGTTGACCAGTTAGTAGAAATCGCTGAAACTGTACGCAGTGTGAAAAAGGACAGAAACATCAGAAAAGAGACCGCAGAAGAGCAGGCAAGAATGCAGGCAATTCGTGAATCCGCATGGCTTTCTGTTGACAACAGCTGCGAAGGCGGCGGATAAACAGACTGAAAAGTTATCTTTGAACGCAACATACAGGAAAAATACATAAAAATTCAGAGGCTGAAATAATTTGAGCGACCCAAGTATTCCTAACGTAAATATCGGTGTTGTAGGTCACGTTGACCATGGTAAAACAACACTTGTCGGTCAGCTGACAGGTTCGTGGACTGACCGTCACAGCGAAGAACTCAAGCGCGGTATTTCTATCCGCTTAGGGTATGCAGACGCTGCCTTCTATTACTGTAAAAAGTGCAAAATGTGGCAGCTCACAGACACCTGTCCCAAATGCGGCGGAAAAACAGAACTTATCCGTTCGGTTTCCTTCGTTGATGCCCCGGGGCATGAAACACTGATGGCAACAATGCTTTCAGGTTCTGCAATTATGGACGGCGCGATGCTTGTGATTGCCGCAAACGAGCAGTGTCCCCAGCCGCAGACGAAAGAACATCTGATGGCATTGGAACTTACCGGCATCAAAAAGATTGTCATTGTTCAAAACAAAATCGATGTTGTCCCGCAGAAACAGGCGCTTGAAAACTACAAACAGATTAAGGCATTTGTAAAAGGAACCATCGCAGAAAACGCCCCCATCATCCCCGTATCTGCGCAGAAAGGAATCAACTTCAGCATGCTCTTAGAAGCACTGAATGACACCATTCCAAACGAAGACCGCGATACAACAGCAAGTCCTGTTATGCTTATTGCCCGTTCCTTTGATGTAAACAAGCCGGGAAGTTCCTGGAAAGACATTAAAGGGGGAGTCATTGGAGGTTCTCTTATCTGCGGTGAATTCCATGAAGGAGACGACATTGAAATCCGTCCGGGAAGACAGTACATTGCCGAAAACAAAGCACGCTGGGAACCGATTACCACTAAGATTACCTCAATGAACAAGGCATCCCGCAAAGTTTCTGTTGCAACCCCGGGAGGTCTTGCAGCAATCGGAACCAAGCTCGACCCGGCGATTACCAAAAGCGACACTCTGGTAGGTCAGGTTGCAGGTATTGCCGGAGAACTTCCGCCCGTCTGGGACAAACTGAAGTTTGAGGTAAAACTCATGGACCGCGTAGTTGGTTCTGCATCAGAGCTGCATATCGAACCCTTGCGCATAAAAGAACCGCTGATGCTGTCAGTTGGAACTGCAGTTACTGTCGGTGTTGTAATGTCTTCAAAGAAAAATATTGTTGAAGTCATTCTCAAACGCCCTGTCTGTGCAGAAGCCGGTGCCCGCATTGCAATCAGCCGGCAGGTTGGCGGCCGCTGGCGTTTAATCGGGATGGGAATTCTCTGCGAGTAAAGGTAATCCTGGATACGAATGCTTTGATGATGCCGTTGGAATTCGGCACAGATCTCTTCGGAGGTCTTACCGAACTTCTCGGAGCATACGATGCGCTCGTACCTGCTGAAGTTGTTGGAGAACTGCGCGGTTTAACCAACGGCAGCGGGAGAAATCCGGCCGCTGCACGCTTCGGATTGACCGTAGCGGCTCGCTGCACGCTTATTCCGGAACTTGACGAGGACATAGCCGTAGATGATAAAGTTGTCAAACGAGCAGAAGAGTTTAATGCTGTTGTAGTTACAAATGATAAAGCACTGCGGAAAAAACTCTTAGATAAGAGGATACCTGTTGTCGTTCTGCGTTCACGAAGCAGGTTGGAGCTGATTGGAAAATAGACTGATAGTATGTATTACAAACTGAAATTAAATGATAAAGTCAGAGTTCCCCCTGAGAAAATGGGTGACGACTTAAACACCGTAATTCTGGACGAACTGCAGGAACAGTTTGAAGGCAGCATCGACAAAGAGATGGGCATTTTCATCGCTGTTACCGGCGTTAACCGTGTCGGCGAAGGTGAAATTGTTTACAGCGACGGCGGAGTATATTACGACGTTGACTTTGAAGCTGTTGTTCTTCGTCTCGACCTGCAGGAAATTGTTGAAGGTGTTGTTGTCGAAACAACCAGTTTTGGCGCATTCATTTCATTAGGACCTATTGATGCAATGCTTCACATGAGTCAGATTTCCGATGAGTACATCGATTATGATGAGAAAAACTCACGTCTTGTCTGCAAAGAATCAGGTCGTCACGTGGGTGTCGGAGATACTGTGCGCGCGCGTGTTGTCGCATTATCCTTAAATGAACGCGACCCGCGTGAGTCAAAGATTGGTCTTACTATGCGCCAGCCCGGTCTTGGAACATTAGACTGGCTTAAAGAAGAGAAGGAAAAAGAAGAGTCCGGTAAGAAGAAGGAGAAAAAGTAAATGGCAGCAAAACGCGCATCCCAGAAGAAACTTCTGCAGGCATGCAGAAACTGCCATAAAGTACTCGAGGCAGACAAGACAGTATGTCCCGAGTGTCAGGGAAATGCCCTTACCACTGAGTGGTTCGGCTATCTGGTAATCATCGACTCACGCCACTCTGATGTTGCCAAAAAGATGAACATTGAATATAACGGACGCTACGCTCTTAAGGTCCGCTGAATGCTTCTTCTTCCGGAAAACTGCCGCGGTCTTTTTAAGCGTCCGTTCGGCAGACTTTTTTCTGATTTTTCTTTATTAGTTCCCGAACTTAACGGAAGGAATTTCTGCACCGTAGGAGATGTTGTTACCAGAAATGCGGTTGATGCAGGATTTCTTCCTGACATTGCTGTCATAGACGGTATTACCAAGCGTGAAAAACAGATTGTTTTCGATACATCATATCCGAATCTCTTTCAGGCAACAAATCCGGCAGGAACAATTTCCGACGAACTTGTTTCTGTTTTGGAAGATGCCTGCAGAAACCATCCGGCTGTTGTTTTTGTCTCGGGCGAAGAAGACTTAGCAGTACTTCCGCTCATCCGTCTTCTGCCGGATGGATGGCTGATTCTCTATGGTCAGCCGGATGAAGGGGCTGTTCTTTGCGAAGTAAATGCTTCTCTTAGAACTCTGGCAGATAATTTACTTGCTCATTTTACCACAATATAGCGTGGGTATTAAATAGAGTGCGAACTAATAATTAAGGGATATCGATGGAGATTAAAATCACCTCTAATACCAGAAACGAGCTCCTCAACCGCAGTGAGCTTGCATTCACCGCCACTTATGACGGTGCAACACCGTCCCGCATGGACTTAATCGCAAAGATTGCAGCACTTCAGAACACCCCTGTTGAGAACGTCGTTCTTTCCCCGCTTGGCGGACGCTTCGGACAGAGAGCAATTTCAGGTATCGCCAGAGTCTATGACTCTGCAGAAGCTCTTAAAGCAACCGAGAACGAGTACATAGTTGCACGCGGACAGCCGAAGGCAGCAGCAGAGGAGTAAAACCATGGCAGCAAAGAAACCGGCAAAGAAGGAAGCACCGAAGCGGAGTGCACTCTATACTGTTGACAAGGAAGGAAAAGCAACCGCAACTCACAAGACCTGCCCGAACTGCGGAGCAGGAGTCTTCCTCGCAGAACACAAAGACAGATTCGCATGCGGAAAATGCGGATACACTGAGTTCAAGCAATAAATATACAACAACTATGCCCGAAAAGAGGGTTCTCGGCATTGAAGGGACAGCATGGAACTTCAGTGCCGCTGTTTTTGACGAAGACTTAGTCTGTCTTCATTCTGCACCGTACACTCCACCAACCGGAGGTATTCACCCGCGCGAAGCAGCACAGCATCATGCAGCTGTTGCTGCTGATGTTGTATCAAAAGCTCTTTCAGAGGCAAACGGTCCTATTGACGCAGTCGCATTTTCGATAGGTCCGGGTCTTGGTCCGTCTCTGAGGACAGCAGCAACCGCAGCCCGCACGCTTGCTTTGAAACTGAACGTGCCGTTGATTGGAGTAAACCACTGCGTTGCACATGTGGAAATCGGACGCTGGTATACGAAGTTCAAAGACCCCATAGTGCTTTATGCATCAGGCGCAAACACACAGGTTCTTGGATTTTTGAACGGCAAGTACCGGATTTTCGGCGAGACGCTGGATATCGGTCTTGGAAACGCACTTGATAAATTTGCCCGCAGCCATAATCTTCCGCATCCGGGAGGTCCGCTGATTGAAAAACTTGCCAAGGAAGGAAAATACATTCCTCTTCCCTACACGGTAAAGGGAATGGATTTGGCCTTCTCAGGTCTTATGAGCGCCGCAAAGGAAGCTTCATCTCGCGGCTGCAGTATGGAAGATGTCTGTCACTCGTTTCAGGAGACAGCATTTGCGATGTGCGTTGAGGTCACTGAACGTGCCCTCGCGCATACAGGAAAGGATGAGGTTGTGCTTGTGGGCGGTGTCGGCGCAAATCAGCGTCTTCAGGATATGCTTGCTGTTATGTGCGGGGAGCGCGGGGCTAAGTTTATGGCGCCCCCGCGAATGTATATGGGCGATAACGGCGCGATGATTGCCTATACGGGTAAAATCATGCTCGAAGCAGGTTCTACCATCTCTGTTGCAGACTCGGTGGTAAACCCGCATTACCGCTCAGATCAGGTTGATGTTACGTGGCGCGATGATGCAGGAGAACTGTTTGCACCGGGGCAGTCTGAGACAGCAGAACGCGGAGCAGAAGCAGCCGTTGATTTGACCGGAAGAGATGCGGTAAAAACCCGCCTCTCCAAAGGATACCGTGAGCCGGCGCTTGATGCAATGCTGATTTCCGAGCGTACCCGTGCCGAAGCACGCTGTATTGCAGCAGCGCGCATGGCAGGCG
>DALTWR010000025.1 GCA_029986975.1 Methanocorpusculum sp. | reverse complement strand
GCAATCTCGTTTTTGTCCGGAAGTTCTCCTAAAATACTCTCGTCAAGTACTTCCAGATTCTTCTCATCCGGCTCGAAGGATTCTTCTCCGCCGAGATACTTTGCTCCCTGCTTAATCAGAGAGGAAACCTCAAACGGATAGATAATCTTTGTAGCCTGACCGTCTGCCATCTTCTGCAGAGCATCAAGTGAAAGAACCGTTACAGAACGCTTATCCAGCGCCCTGCTTCCAAGAGCTAAAATCCGCAGACCCTGGGCTTCACCCTGTGCCTTTAAAATCTGACTCTGGCGTTCACCTTCGGCGCGGAGAATCTTACTCTGACGTTCACCTTCGGACTCTAAAATCATACTCTGGCGAAGACCTTCGGCCTTGAGAATTGCAGCGCGCTTTTCTCCGTCAGCTTTGAGGATTGCAGCTCTGCGCTCACGTTCTGCAGCGGTCTGCTCGGTCATTGCCTGTTTAACGGCTCCAATCGGGTTAACTTCCTTGATTTCAACACGCTCAATCTTGACACCCCACTGATCGGTTTCTTTGTCAAGAATGTCGCGGAGACGGGTGTTAATCAGGTCACGGTTGTAGAGAACTTCATCAAGCTCCATATCTCCGATAATTCCTCGAAGACTGGTCTGCGCAAGAGCCACTGTTGCCTGACGGTAGTTGGAAACCTCGAAGTAGGCACGCTCAGGATCCATGACTCTGACATAAATAATTGCATCAACATCTGTCGGCGAGTTATCCTTCGTGATAACTTCCTGGGATGGAACATCAATAACCTGTGTACGCAGGTCAAGCTTTACGACTCTGGTAATAAACGGCACAACCCATTTAAAACCCGGATTCAGCTGACCAGTGTAGGTACCAAGTCTGATAGCGAGACCTTTCTGATACGGCTGAATAATAACTACTCCTTTTGCGAACAGAAGGAGAATCAGAATAACAAGGACTATTCCAAGAATTACAGTAAAATCCATTACTTACTTCACCTCTTCAATAATTACATGAACACCATGCGCTTCCTTAACAGTTACATTTGCTCCTGCCGGAATAACTGCACCGGTGGTTTTTGCGCTCCAGAGAGCACCTTCAATCTCAACCTTTCCTGATAACGAATCAGGCACTGCTTCAACAGTCACCCGTCCGTTTTTTCCTACGATAGTATCCTTCGAGATAGTCAAAGGTTTCCTGTCCGGAGAAATTTTACGGTAAATCAGAATTGATGCAGCAGCAGCTGCGATAGCCGCAACGACTGCAACTAAGATTCCGATAGGCGTTAAGAGCAGGTCGTAGGCGAAGAATGAAAAGACGCCTAAGGCAAGCAGAGCAGTCCCCGGAACTCCTAAGAAGAATCCGGGGGACGCTGCCTCGATGATGAGGAAGATTACACCGATTCCTATGAGAATCCACGGGAGGACTGTCGGAGATAAGAGTACTTCAAGCATTTTTATCTTAAGATAGGTATTTGGTTGTATGAGAGGAAAAAGTTTGTTACTCTGTTACTCCTTTTGACAGTTCAATCCCCGCGCATCTTCCTTTCGTCAACAAATTCAATTTAACACTTTTGGTCAAATAATTCATACGTTATGCGCGAATGAATACAAATCCATCATTCGACCGCAAGGATTAATTTTCATTATTTTTCTCTCGACCACAAGGTATATTTGTGCACTATTTATTCAATATTTACGACCACAAGGTATTTTTAACGAAGGTTAAAACCTGATTTTTAGATATATCATGAATCATAAAAAAGAACAGAAGAGAACGTATGCCTTCACCGAAGAACGTACTGAATCTCTTTATACCATGCTGAAATACGGAGCAGAAACTGCCGGAATGTCCGGCGAAGCCCTTTACTATTTCGGAAGACGCATCACCTACAAAGAACTGCTTGATTCTGTTGATGAATTTGCATTAGGACTCGCGGAAGAAGGCGTAAAAAAAGGAGACTCAGTCACCATTTATCTCCCGAATATTCCGCAGTGCATCATTGCAGTCTATGCAGTAAACAGACTTGGTGCAGTCTGCAATCTTGTTCATCCGCTTCTGACAGTTGCCGAACTCAAATATGCCGTAGAACTTACCGGCAGCAGATGTATTCTTGCCTATGAAGGAAACGAGGCGGTCTGCCGGGGTTTCGATGCAAAAGTCATCCGCTGCAGAATGCCGACCTACTTCCCGGACAGTGTAAAAGGTATGGTTATGAGGGCTGCATATCAGCACTCAATACGCAATACTGAAAAGTTATCTGATGCAGTTGAATGGACTGATATTTTTCAGAAGGGAAAACTTGCCCGCAAACTTGGAAAAAAGCTTGCAGAACACCTATCCAAATCAGATGATACCGCTGCAGTCATGTACACAGGGGGAACAACAGGAATCCCGAAAGGAGTGCTTCTTTCAAACAAAGCAATCAACTACAATACAGCAACGCTGATAAACAGTCTCTTTCACGGAAATGTGCCAAAACCCGGAACATCATTTCTCGGCGTTTTGCCGGTCTTTCACGCATTCGGTTTCGGCGTTGTCATTCATCAGCCGCTTGCAGGCGGCATGAGGCTTGTACTTGTTCCCAAGTTTGAGCCGAAATCATGCGCAAAACTGATTCATCGTGAGCAGATTTACGCAGTGGTGGGTGTTCCTGCCATGTTTGAAAAGATGTACCCATACCTTAGAAACAAAGACTTGTCATACATTAATATCATCGGCTCCGGCGGAGACCTTGTATCTCATGACTTAATTGAAAAGTATAATGCAATTCTTCCATCCACTGTCTTCAGACTTGGCTACGGACTTACCGAAGCTGCAGGCTGCTGTCTTTTTACTGAAGAAGGCGATTGCCGTCTTGAACAGGGAACGGTGGGCATGCCTATGGGAAATACCGAAATCTGCCTTGTAGAACCCGGAACAACAACGACAATCCCGGACTCTGAGGAAGGTGAGTTATGTATCAGAAACAGTTCACTTATGACCGGCTACTTTAAGAACAAAAAAGCAACAGCAGCTGTCCTTAGAAAACATGCGGATGGAAACATCTGGCTGCATACCGGAGATATGGCAGCCATACATAAAAACCGGAATGTTCTTTTCCGTTCACGATATAAAAGAATGGTGAAAGTAAACGGATTCAATGTGTACCCGTCGGTGATAGAAGATACTATGTCTTCCTGTCCTGCCATCCGGGAAGTCTGTGCAAGAGGAATTCCCTGGGATGAGAGTTCACGCATCAAACTCTATGTTACCTTAACCGACTCAGGTATGAATCCTGATACAGCCGTTGAAGAAATCAAGGAGTATGCATACCAGCACTTAAACCGCTGGAGCTGCCCGAAAGAAGTCAAAATCATTGCTGAAATGCCCAGAACAAAAATGAATAAAATAGATTATCAGGCTCTCGAAAACGAGATGGCAGAGGAATAAAGAAATGCATCATCTCTCATCAGGATATCTGAAAAAAATCAAACCATATCTCACAAGTCTGAGTAATGCAGAATATGAAAAATTCATCACCGACCTTGATGATGCGATAGTGTATCTTGAAAAACATCTGGGAAAGAATCCGAAGATGACCAGATGGATTGTTCAAAGTATCGGTCATTACATTTACAGCAACTCTAAAGAGAACTTCTATGTGGATTATCAGAAGATTTCTCTTACTGATGATATTACCTACTGGTGTTTTCAGGCGCCTGCAGGGGGCTGTGTGCACCTCTTTCAGACGCCGCAGGGAAAACTTTTGATTGACTGCGGCTATGGCGCAAATTATGATGACTGGTGCAGAATCCTCTTAGAATTTAATCTGGGAGATTTTTCTGACACGCGCCGTCTGTTAATTACACACGGCGATGCAGATCACTGCGGTATGTCAGGGTTAATTCCCTGCGCTGCATATATGCATCCGGTAACAAAGAAACTGCTCGAAGACGGCTCACGCGGATTTGCCGCGGTAAATGATTATCCGGAACTTGTCAGGACATACACGACGGGAATCAATGTTATATCAAAACTCTCTCTGCCGAAAAAGATTCAGACATCCCCTACAGAAAAAATAGGAACTCGCGGTGAATTTCCAGTAATCGACACGATTGACTTTTGCGGACTGCACTTCGAGGTGTGGGAAAGCAAAGGCGGTCATCTTGCAGGGCAGCTGTTCTATTATGAACCAAATTTCGGACTGCTTTTTACCAGTGACTGCTTTTTAAATCCGGCAAGTATCACAAAGCCGAGAAAAGAGTTCGGCTCAATTCCTGATTATCTTATAACATCAGTAAACATCAACAGCAGACTTGCCGCAGAAGAGAGAAAAAGTCTTCTGCAGACTGCACATCTTCTTGATTCCAAGCTGAAAGCCGAAGGAAAGAGACTTCGTCTCTGCTGCGGACACGGGGCGGTTTCGGGATTTGACGAGGAAGGAAAGGTGCGTATCGCAGATTCAGTTACGCATTTCTCATACCGCCCGAAAGGAATCGAAGGGCTGATTCATGCAGGTATGAAGCTGAGCAGAATCGTAAAAGAAAAGACTGCATGAATCTTTTCTCATGTTTTTGGGCACTGCATAATCGATGATTTTTTCCGTCATAAGCGAGATGAAATAGAGACATGCACGATATTCTGAAGCGCTGCAAAGATGGAGACATCTCCTTTCTTTCTGAAACCGCGGCGGCAGAACAGACAACACCTGAACGCCTTGCCCGCTTAGTTGTATCCGGAAGGACAATCATTCTGAAAAATGATGAACGATACGGAAAAGCACTTGCCGTCGGTGAAAATACCTTCGTTAAAGTAAACGTCAATGTAGGTACATCAGGCATCAACTGCAGTCCGGAACTGGAACTTAAAAAAGCCGAGGCGGCTCTGCAAAACGGTGCGGATACGTTAATGGATTTATCCACTGGAGGAGATCTGAAAAAAATCAGAGAGTCAATGCTGAAACTTGCCTGTCCTCTTGGAACTGTCCCCATCTATGAAGCAGTCCGCCGTGCCGGAAATGTTCTGGATTTAACGCCTGATATTCTCTTCAATACCATTCGTGATCAGGCGCGTGAAGGAGTTGACTTTATGACGCTTCACTGCGGAGTAAATCTCGATGCCTTGGACGCTCTGAAAAAAGACCCGAGAGTAATGGGTGTTGTCTCTCGCGGAGGTTCATTTCATACCGCGATGATGATAGCATCAGGTGATGAAAACCCGCTTTATAGTGAATATGATTATCTTTTAGAGATTCTTGATGAGTACAATATAACACTCTCATTAGGTGACGGTATGCGCCCGGGAGCATACGTGGATTCAGTAAAACTTGCCAAGACACAGGAGTATCTAACGCTTGGAAAACTCGCACGAAGAGCTTACGATAAAGGGATTCAGCGCATGATTGAAGGTCCTGGGCATATGGACTATCAGGAAATCCCCTACAACATAAAAATGATAAAAGAGATTACCAACCATGCACCGCTCTATCTCTTAGGACCTCTGGTTACTGATACTGCACCCGGATACGATCACATAACTGGGGCTGTTGGGGGTGCTGCCGCAGCTTCTGCCGGCGCTGATTTTCTTTGTATGGTATCTCCTTCCGAACATCTGGCACTCCCTGATATTAATGACATAATTGAAGGAACACGCACCGCAAAGATAGCTGCCCGTGTTGGAGATCTTTCAAGAAGGCGTGAGGTGTGTGCTGCAAAAGAACAGGCGATGGCAGAAGCTCGTAAATCGCTTGACTGGGAAAAGCAGTATTCGCTTGCTCTCTTCGGCTGCCACGCACGAAAAGTTCACGACCGGGACGGCGTCTGTGAGACATGTTCGATGTGCGGAGACTTGTGCGCATTAAAAATTGTAGATGAGGCATTGAGCCGCAGAATATAATCAACCATCAGGTATTATCCCTTATCACACCAAATACATATACACTATTCATCTTCAGGTAATAGATATGGAAGAAAAAATACATGAAAAAATCCACTGGGCTGATGCAAAAGCAGCACAGGTTCCAACCGATGCACCGCAGCTTGTTGCAACCGGCATCACGCCATCCGGTCCGATTCATTTAGGAAACATGCGTGAGGTCATGACAGGCGATATGATTTACAAGGCAATCCTTTCCAACGGAGGAAAAGCCGAACTCGTCTATATCGCAGATGACTTTGACCCCTTACGGAAAGTCTATCCGTTCCTTCCGGACGAGTACGAAAAGTACATCGGCTGGCCGGTATGCGACATCCCCTGCCCGTGCGGAAAGCACAAAAGCTACGCAGAACACTTCCTTGAGCCGTTCTTATCTGCAATCGAGGAACTCGATATTCACCCGCGCGTGATTAGAACCAGTGAAGCATACCGCTCAGGAAAGTTCACTGAAGGAATCCGCCTCGCACTCGAACACGCAGAAGAGATTAAAGAAATCCTTGAGCGCGTCTCAGGCAGAAAACTTGAAGACGGCTGGACTCCGTACTATCCGGTCTGTGAAAACTGTCATACCATCTCCCGCGCAAAAATCCTTGAGCATGACCCGGAAAAGCACACCGTCAAATATCAGTGCGCATGCGGTCATGTAGGAATCTCTGACTACTCCAAGGGAGAAGGAAAACTTGTCTGGCGTGTTGACTGGCCTATGCGCTGGGCTTTCCACGGCGTAACCGTTGAGCCGTTTGGAAAAGACCACGCATCTCCGGGAGGTTCATACGACACCGGAAAAATCATTACCCGCGACATTTACGGCTACAAAGAACCGGTTCCGGTAACTTACGAGTGGATTAGTCTGAAAGGCAAAGGCGAGATGCACTCATCCAAAGGTGTTGTCTTAACCATTCGTGACATGTTAGATATCGTGCCGCCGGAAGTTCTCCGCTACATGATCGCAAAGACCAAGCCGGACAAGACCATCGCATTCGATCCCGGAATGGGTCTGTTAAAACTCATCGATGACTATGACCGTGCAGCAAAGCTTGGCGGTTCCCGCGAACTTGAACTTTCAAAGATTTCATCGCCGCAGACTATGATCCCATTCCGCCACATGGTAACTGTAGTCCAGATTGCAAGAAACGACGAAGGACTCTTCTCCATCTTAGAGAGAAGCGGCTACGAAATCAAAGATAAGAACTCAGTTCTTGATCAGGCAAACCGTGCACGTCTCTGGCTCGAACGCTATGCACCTGAAGATGCAAAGTTTGCAATCTCTGAAGACTTACCGGAAATCGCAGCAAACGAACCTGCAAACGTTAAAGCAGCCGTTGCAGCATACGCTAAAGCAATTTCTGATGCCGAATGGAAAGCAGATGTTTTACACAATGCAGTCTATGATGCAGCACAGTCTGCAGGCGTTACCGGAAAAGAAGTCTTTACTGCAGTGTACCGTGCATTCCTTGGTGCTGACCGCGGCCCCAGACTTGGCTGGTTCCTTGAAGCACTCGGACGCGAAGAAGTGTTAGCAAGACTTGCTTTGATGAAATAATCTCTGAAATAATCCTGAATCATAAACACAATGGCAAAAGACAAAATTCCGCGAAACCTTTCCGAAGGCTGCAAACTCTGTTATCAGGGTGCAAAGCTGGTGCTCTTCATAACAGGACTCTGTCCAAGGGACTGTTGGTACTGTCCCTTATCATCCGAGCGAAAGGATGTTGATGTCATCTTTGCAAACGACCGGCAGATAACAACACCTGAAGAAGCAATTGAGGAAGCAGAAATCATGGATGCACTTGGAACAGGTGTTACCGGAGGAGAGCCGCTGTTTCAAATTGAGCGTGTTGTTGAGTTCTGTACCGCGCTCAAAAACCATTTTGGGAAAGAGCATCATATCCACTTATACACCGGAAAAGCCCCATCCGAAGAAGAACTTGCAATGCTTTCTCCTTGCGTTGATGAAATCCGCATGCATCCGCCTCACGAGGAATGGGCAGGGATTATGGATTCAGAATATCCGAAATCCATTGCCGCAGCAAAAAAGATGGGATTCGATGTCGGAATCGAAGTGCCTTCCCTGCAGGGACTCAGGCACTTCTTCCCGCTTTTAAATTCGCTTGACTTCTTCAACATCAACCAGCTGGAGTGGGGAGATGCAAACGCGGATGCAATGCGCCTTCGAAAACTTGAGCCGGTAAATCCGCTCTGCAACGCAATCGAAGGTTCAACAAAGTGGGCAGGAGAAATCAACGGGCACCCGAAGGTTCACTACTGCACGTCAGTATTCAAAGACTCTGTGCAGCTTCGTGAACGCTTAAAGCGTATCGCACGAAACTCTGCTCGTCCGTTTGACATGATTACTGATGACGGGACTATTATGTACGGCGTCATGGACCCTGGAAATGATTTGGAGATGATTTTATCTCTCATGCGCCCGGGAAGTACCTATGCGGAAATGGATGACGGAACCATTGAACTTGACTGGCAGCAGATGCGGAAAATCCCGCGCAAGTTCGGCGGAGAACGCAAGATTATCGAGCGGTATCCGAACAATGGTATGATAGTTGAGGTCATTCCGCAATGATTGAAAAAGCGCGGAGATTTCTCGAGGACGTCTATGCAAATCATTTAGTCCGCAGATTTAATCATATCCCGACTCATATTGCAATTATTCAGGACGGAAACCGCAGGTTCGCAAAAGAACACGGGTTAAG
>DALTWR010000243.1 GCA_029986975.1 Methanocorpusculum sp. | reverse complement strand
AGACCGCGAAGGAGTTTCGGTGTTCCTGTTCCTCCGGATAAAACAGTAATCATACCAATGAGATTATGCTTATGAATTATTAAAGGTATGGGGTGATGGGTTTGGATTATTCAGTTTCTTCCCACGTCTCAAACCCGTACCCAACCGTCCCCGCCGCGTGAGCGTCGCTTGAAAGAATAAATTCTCCGCCGTTTTCTCTGATGAACTCACGAATCTCCTTCGAGGGATACGGCTCGGTTCTATACCCGCGGCTGATTGCCCCAAAGTTTATCTCAAACGGCACATGCGCTGTAAGGATGGGAAGAACTGCAGCACGCCACGCCGCAGTATAACGCGGATGGGATTCTGAAAACAGACACTCTCCTTCATTGAACTTCGTAATCAAATCAAAGTGCCCTACAATATCTGCATGCGTTGCAGAAACAACACCTGCCTCCTGCGCAAAGTAAAGTTCAGCAAGTTTGTAGATGTCACCGCCGAAGAACTTTTCTGCAGCATCGGTTAAGATATCAGCAGACTCATCAACAGGCACAAACTCTTTTCCGATTTTAAGAAAATGAGTCGAACCTATAACATAATCGAAACCCAGAGCAGGACGCGGCGAAAACAAATCCTGCTCGATTCCACAGAGAACCTCGATTCTCTCCTGATACTTTTCCTTCAGATTCGCAACAGCTTTCCGATACTTTGGAACAGCATCTTCCTTCATGCACCACTCTTCAGCACCTTTTACATAGGAATGGTCAGAGATTCCTATGCGGGAAAATCCGAGGTCAATCGCCCTTAAGATAACTTCTTCCGGTGTGTTTGCCCCGTCGCTGAAGGTCGTATGCACATGAAGGTCAAAGGTCTGCATGAAATTTCCTGATTAGGTCATCTTTTCCTGCTTTACCTTGTGGTCAATGACATGGCGGGATGCAAGTTCTTTCGTGATATCATCAAGCGTGATGCCTGCTTCAATCATTAAAACCATCACATGATAGACAAGGTCGGAGATTTCATAGATGGTCTCTTTTTTATCTCCCGCCTTTGCTGCGATAATAACCTCAGTGGACTCTTCGCCGACCTTCTTTAGAATCTTATCGATTCCCTTCTCAAAGAGATACGTGGTGTATGAGCCTTCCTTCTTCTCGGTTTTCCTGCCCGAAATTAAGTTCATCAGCATCTCGTAGGAGAACTCGCCTGCCTCAGGGTTTTCATAGACAGGATACTCAAAGCAGGACTCAGTTCCAAGATGGCATGCCGGACCCTCAGGGTTTACTGCGACAAGAAGTGTGTCGCGGTCACAATCTGTTGTGATGGATACGATATGCTGATAGTTTCCTGAAGTATCTCCTTTGAGCCAGAGTTCATTTCTTGAACGGCTCCAGAAACATGCAAGACCTTTCTCCATCGAAATCTGCAGGCTTTCCTTGTTCATATATGCGACCATCAGCACTTTTTTCGTTGCTGCATTAATAACTACTGCCGGGATTAATCCCTTTTCATCAAATTTCAGTTCATCTGTCTTAATCATAGTAATTCCTCCATAAGACGCACAGGAATATTTTCCTGCGCCATCCGTTTTTTCAAGTCACGAATCTCCACTTCATGGAAATGGAAGATTGAAGCCGCAAGCCCGGCATCAATTTCAGGGATGCGGTTAAAAAGTGTGATAAAGTCCTCAATAGAACCTGCGCCGCCGGATGCAATAACCGGAACATTTACCGCACGGCAAACCGCATCTAAAAGTTCAATATCAAATCCGCCTTTCACGCCGTCTGTGTCAGTGGAATTTACCACAACCTCACCTGCGCCTGCTTCAACAC
>DALTWR010000024.1 GCA_029986975.1 Methanocorpusculum sp. | reverse complement strand
GTGATAACGCTTCTGAAAATAATCTGAACCAAAAAATTTGGCGGCTAAATTTGAACCCTTATAATAAATAAATCCTGGGACATCCATGAGAATTATTTGGGGGGGGGGCATAAACCTTTCGGTTATGTATTTATATAGTATGAACACAAAAATGGCTTTGCCTAAATATCATATCATAAAGAGGATAGCCAAAAGAAACTGATTTGTTTCTCTAAAAGTTATCCGCGTTTCGGGCAGATAATCTCAAGCACGCCGTTTCTTGCGTGCGACTCAATCTTTTCCGTGTCAATCTCAGATTCGAGCGGAATCTCTGCAGCGTACACGTCGTTTTTACCTGTTTTAAGATGCAGTTTTCCTTCAACGAAGGTAACAGAATACTCATTGCAGCTTCCGGGAAGTTCTGTCTGCAGCGTATACGCAGAATCACTTTCGAAGAGTTCAAGCGGCAGAGCGCGCTTCTGTTTTGGAATAAGGTCTGTTATATCTGAAATGGATGGAGTTCCGTCTCCTCCCGCGACGATGAACTTCACCCCTACAACAGAGGGAATCCCCTGTTTCTTTTCATCATTTGAGCCGGAAAGCCCGCTCATTATCATATTTTTGATGAACTCGATTATCGTATCTTTTCCCGGTTCGTCCATGATTCTTTTCGACCTTAGCTATCTGTACTGTTAAGTATCTCTTTAATTCTGTTAAAGTCTTTCTGATGAGCCGTCAGAAGATTGTTCAGTTCCTTTACGGATTCAGTCGGCTCTTCATCTGCGTATTCAGCCGCTTTTACCCGTGCTGCTGCCTTTTCCAGTGTCTTTCTCTCATCTTCGGTGTAGCGGTACTGCCATGAATTTTCTTCTGCGTCAAGGCGTCCTTTTTTGTCCAAAGACGGTCTGACGCGCTTTAATGCAGCATCGAAGTGGCTCTTATAGACCTTGACGCTCGATAAGGCAAGTTCAATCTCGTTCATCTCGAGACCGCCCACTTTGGCGATGAACTCACGGATTGCTATCATCTTTGCTTCGCGGACAAGTGCTTCGATGTCGGCTCCGACAAATCCGTCTGTTGCGTCAACGAGTTTTTCCGCGTCAATGTCGTCTGCGAGCATCTCTTTGATTTCTTTGAGATAGACCTCAAAGATCTGGCGTCTTCCAGCGGCATCCGGCGGCGGTACAAAGATATGCTGTTCAAGACGCCCCGGGCGCATCAGTGCAGGGTCAATCATATCAGGTCTGTTGGTTGCCCCAATCACGATGACGTTTTTGAGTTCTTCTAATCCGTCGAGTTCGGTTAAGAACTGGCTTACGATGCTCTCAGTTACATGAGATGAACCTTCATAGCTTCCGCGCTTTGGAACCATCGAGTCAATTTCATCGAAGAAGATGATAGAAGGCGCTGCAAGGCGTGCTTTACGGAAGATTTCTCTCACACCTTTTTCGGACTCTCCGACCCACTTTGACATGAGTTCAGGACCTTTTACCGAGATGAAGTTGCACTCGGATTCGTTTGCAACAGCTTTTGCGAGCAAAGTCTTACCCGTTCCCGGCGGTCCGAAGAGAAGGAATCCTTTCGGAGACTTGGTTGCAAATTTCTTATAGACCTCGCCGTATTTAATCGGCCACTCAACAGCCTGCTGCAGTTCTTCTTTAACGGAGTCAAGTCCGCCTACGTCAGACCAGTGAACATCAGGGACTTCAACTAAGACCTCACGCATGGCTGACGGCTGCACCATCTTTAATGCGGCATCAAAGTCATCTGCAGTTACTTTTAATGCGTCAAGTCTCTCCTTCGATGGTTTTTCTGCGGGATTAAGTCCGGGGAATTCACGGCGTAAGGCGTGCATGGCTGCTTCTTTTGCAACGAGGGCTAAGTCTGCGCCGACAAAGCCATGAGTGCGGTTTGCATACTTTTTCAGGTCAACGCTGTCGCCTAAGGGCATGTTTCTGGTTTGAATCTGGAGAATCTCCCGCCGTCCGTCTTTGTCCGGGACACCAATCTCGATTTCACGGTCGAATCTGCCGCCTCTTCTGAGCGCGGGGTCGATTGCATCAGGAAGGTTTGTTGCAGCTATGACGATGACTTTTCCTCTGCTCTTTAATCCGTCCATGAGGGATAAGAGCTGAGCTACAACACGGCGTTCCATCTCGCCTTTGGATTCGTCGCGCTTCGGGGCGATGGAGTCAATCTCATCGATGAAGATGATAGAGGGCGCATTCTCTTCTGCTTTCCGGAATATCTCACGCAGTTTTTCTTCGGAGTCTCCGTAGTACTTGGAAACAATCTCAGGTCCTGAGATAGTATCAAAGTATGCTCCTGCCTCATTTGCAACAGCCCGTGCAATTAAGGTCTTTCCTGTTCCCGGCGGTCCGTAGAGAAGAACGCCTTTTGGTGGTTCGATGCCGAGTTTTTCAAAGACTTCAGGGTTTCTGAGCGGATACTCAATCATTTCTCTGACGAGCGATAACTCGCGCCCTAATCCGCCGATATCTTCGTAGTGGTTGGTTCCTGCGGATTTGCCTTTGGGCGCATCTTCTGCTTTGTATGAGGTATTTTTGTAGGATACAGTTGTGGATTCTCCAATTACTGCAGCGTCATCAGGGCTGATATCTGATATTGCGAAGTTGATTGTTTCGTAGCTTGTAAATCCGCCCCAGTTCGAGAAGAAGGAGTCGATGTCGTCAAATGGATTTCCTGCACGGCGTACGCTGAATGAAAGAATCTGTCCTTTTGCGACAGGTTTTCCTGCAAATGCGCTGCGGACTGCTGTCTGAAGGCTTTGAGTGTCGATTCCCGCATCGCCTGATACGGGCTGCAGGGTTATTTTGACAGCGGTTTTGAGTTCTATTTTTTCTACAGAAACGGTATCTCCAATACCGGCGCCTGCGGTCTGTCTGGTTTCTCCGTCAATGGCGATTGAAGATGAGCCAGGATTTCCGCGGACTGCTTTTGCTACGGCGAACTTTTTGCCGCTGATTTTTACATAGTCTCCGGATGCGATACCAAGTTTTGACATGCTTTCGGCAGAAAGCCGTGCATAGCCTTTGTGAGCGTCTGCATAATCTGCCTCCTGCACAATTAAGGAAATGGGATTGATATCCGTCATGTGTATCACTTCGTTTACTTGTGTATAATTTACATCTATTTTCAAAATATATAAACATCTTATTCAGGGAAAACTAATGCACACCAAATACAAGGTTATTTATAGTCGTGCAATACGTCAAAGTATGAAACGCGCGGAAAAACACAATCATTTATCACATCTTACAACCCATAATCCTCTATGTCAGATTCACTTGCCAGATTTAAGATAGAAAACCGAAATACGACAAGCTGCCTTGAGCAGAAAAAGCTTGTTCCGGCTAAAATTAAACGCCCTGCTCACAAGGCGCGTGTGGATACGAAAGAAGCAGAGTAACTATTGGAAACTGTTCAGACGCTGTTCTGATTTGGTTTTGTCGGCGGGATTTTCCGTATACAACAATCTATCGCTCAAAAACAAAAGACGAGAAGTTACTAAAAAGAGTTTTAAAAAAATTACTGAGTCTCAGCAGACTTTTCCTCTGCTGCACTCTTTTCTTCCTTCTTTTCCTTCAGCTCCTTCGGGATTAAGTAAAATCCTGTGTACGTCTTTTCAAGGGCTGAATCAGAGTTCTTCTTCGTACAAAGACTCACAACAATCATTGCAATAATTGCAGCGCCTAAAGCGTAGATTGAGAAGTGCATCGGAAGAACACCGCCGAAGAGATTTACATAGATTCCAAGACCGAAAGCGACTGCAAGACCAACAATCATTGAAGCGATTGCGCCTTTCGCGGTTGCACGCTTCCAGTAAAGACCTGCAATAAGCGGAACTGCAAATGCGCAAAGCATCAAGGCAATACCCATCCAGATAAGGAAGGCGAGCATCTCCGGCGGATTAATCGCCAGAACCAGAGAGATAACCGCTGCTGCAAAGACACAAATCTGACTCACGCGGATAACTTTCTTTTCGGATGCCTTGGGTTTTAACATCGTCTTAAAGATGTTCCATGAAAACTCTGTACCTACCGTAAGCATCAGTCTGTCTGTCGTTGACATCACAGCAGATAAGACGATGACCGCAAAGAGCGCCGTAATCAGAATCGAAGGACTTGCCGCCTGAATACCGTACAGAAGTGAGAACTTCGGATTCTCCATCACCAGAGCCGTTGTTGCTGCATCAAATACACCGGTTTCAGTCATAGTTCTGACACCGAATCCGCTGATTTTCACAAGGAACATAACAACCACGTAGATGAGGAACGCAACAAGCGGAGACCACTTTAAGTATGAGATTTTCTTTGCAGCGAATACGTTTGATATAACGTGCGGCGCACAGGCAAGACCCACCATCAGTAAGATACCAAATGACACAAGGTACTCAGGCGTACAGTAGGCGTATGCTGCATAGTTCGTCGAGAAAGCCGGAAGAACAAGTTCAGGGTCAATTGATGCAAGAACAGTGTTGATTGTTTCAAGACCGCCTGCCTTGATAATAATTAACGGTGCTACAAGGAAAACTCCGAAGATAAGAATCAATCCCTGCACAAGTCCTGTCCATGAAACAGCGTACAAACCGCCCACAACTGTGTACGCAGTAATAATCACACCGGCGATTAAAAGAGACACCCAGTGTTCAAGACCGAATGCCCACATCAGAACAATACTGATAGCAGTGTACTGTCCGACTAAGTAAATCATCGAAACTGCAATACTTGCAACTGCCGACATAACGCGAAGACCTTTGTTGTCCTCGTAACGCTGGGCAAAGTAGTCGGCGATGGTCATACAGCCGAGCTTCTTACCGATTCTGTTCAGCTTTGTTCCGAAGAAGATAATACAGAAGGACGCTGCAAGCGGGACAAAAATCTGTTCCCAGATGCCCGGCCATCCGCTCTTGAATCCGAACTCGCTTGTTCCAATAAGCGTCATTCCGCTGCAGATGGAACATACAATTAAGAGCGTAAAAAGCCAGAAGCCGAGACCGCGGCCTGCTAACATATAATCTTCAGAACTCTTGATTTTCTTTGAAGCCCATGCTCCAATTCCAAGAAGAATGACGAAGTAAACTACAATTAATGCAATAGTTACTGCAATACTTTCTCCGCCAAGAGCCATTACTCATTCACCTTCGGGAAAAAGATTCCCCAAAGGACGAGCAGAACGGTAAACAACAGAACTGCTCCACACACGGTAAAGACCGTAACCTCCGGTAATCCGAATATCATACTTACATGTGTGCTGTGCTAACATATAACACAATCGGTTCTGACGCAGGCTGACACCGTATATTTCTTAATGCAGAATAACTAATGAATATAGTAATCATGCTTGGAATTATTGGGGGTACTGCCATTCTAAAAGCAAAACTCCCGCCTTTAACGCTGAAAAGAGTCGCAACTCCGTTCGGTTTTGCAGAAGTGTACCTCGGTGAAAACCTTGCAGTACTAAAGCGCCATCAGTTCAATACGCCGCCAGCGGAGATTAATCACCGCGCAAATCTTGCGGCGCTGAAAATTGTTGGCGTTGACCGTCTGATTCTCATCTGCTCGGTCGGCGGAATGAAGGAAGAGTACAGACCGGGCGACTTTGTCATTGCATCTGACATCTTCAGCCCGTCGACGATTCCGACACTTCATGAACATGATTTATACCACGTGGCGCCATCTCTCGATGAAAATCTGAGGCAGAGCCTCAAGGAACTTGTTCCCGAGGCAAAAGACGGTGTGTATGCCCAGTCGATAGGACCGCGCTTTGAAACAAAGGCTGAGATTGCTGAATTTGCAGAGATCAGTGATGTTGTTGGGATGACGGCAGCATCTGAAATTACGCTTGCAAATGAACTGGAAATCCCGGTCGCAGCGCTTTGTTCCGTTGATAATTATGCAAACGGCGTATGTGATGCAGACGCACCTGAGTATGCTGAGCTCGTTAAAGCCGCTGAAAAGAACGCTGCAAAGATGTCTCTTCTGATTGAACAAATGATTGAAAAATTCGCGTGAGAATTATGACTGATACTACTGACACAGATATGTTTAGAAAGCAGGTGCCGATATTAATCCGAAACGCATGGATTAACGGTAAACTGCAGGAGATGTACTTAGAAGACGGAAAGATTTCTGCGATTGGCGAGAAAATCACCGACCATGATGCAGAGTTTATCATCGACGCAGATAAGGCGACAGCCTTACCCGGTATGATAAACATGCATACCCACGCGGCGATGGAACTGCTGCGCGGATACGCTGATGATATGCAGCTTTTCGAGTGGCTTTCGACGAAGATCTGGCCTACAGAAGCACACTTATCAGACTATGATTTCTATATCGGCGTAAAACTCGCCTGTCTTGAGATGATTAGAACAGGGACTACTGCGTTCAATGATAAGTACTTCGGTATTGAACATGAAGCACGTGCTGTTGATGAGATGGGTATTCGTGCCTGTCTTCCGTATTGTATGATTGACGGCGGAGATCATGACAAATTTGAGTCCGAAGCACGTCTTATACAGGATGCTGTTTCTCACATCAGAAAGATGAATAATCCAAGAATTATTCCTGCCGTATCGCCTCACGCGGTCTATACGGTTTCCGAAGAAGGTCTTCGCTGGTGTGCAGAGTACGCTGAAAAGGAAAATCTTCTGCTGCATGTTCATGTTTCTGAAACCGAGCAGGAAGTCAAAGACTGTGTTGAAGCGCACGGTATGCGCCCGCCTAAGTGGCTTGAAAAGTGTGGTGTTTTATCGAACCGCTGTATTGCAGCTCATTCCTGTTATCTTGATGCAGATGATATTTCTCTGTATGCAAAGTACGGTGTTACTGCGGTTAATAATCCAGTAAGCAATATGAAGCTTGCAGGCGGTCGTGCAATTCCGTATAATGAGATGAAGGCTGCAGGCGTTAATGTGGCTCTTGGAACTGACGGTGCATCTTCGAATAATGCTCTTGATATGTTTACTGAGATGAAGACGGCAGCAATTCTCCAGAAGTTCTACTGGAAAGACCCGACGGCAATGCCCGCCGCTGATGCATTAAAGATGGCTACTGAAAACGGTGCAAAGGCGCTCGGCATTCACGCAGGTGTTCTTGCTCCGGGCTATCTTGCAGATGTGATTCTGGTTGGAAGAAATCCGTCAACGGTGCCGCGGTTCAATGCTGAGTCGAACGCGGTCTATGCAACATCAGGTATGGCTGTTACAACGACGATTTGTAATGGTGAGATTCTGATGTACGACGGGTTTATTCCGGGCGCGGAAGAGATTATGGACGAGGCAGAAAAGGCGGCTTTTGCACTTACAGAAAGGGCAAAAGCTGCTATGTAATTTTTTTACCTACATTTTTTCATCAGATTCCCCACCTTAGAACCCACGGTCTCTTTGCTTTACCTCTGCTCATCAGAAAAACCTTAATATGATTCAACTCCTTATAGATAAGTAATGGTAAAACGAATCGCAGAAATTGTATCCACCCTTGAATTCGTCGCCGACATCGAGGGAAAAAAAGACTGCCTCATGGCTCAGCAGGGTGAAGACCCAAGTCAGTTATGGTTCAACATCGACGTTCCCAAAGGACACGGACTTAAAGCCGGCAGCAAAGTACGAGTCATCGTCGAAACCGTAGATACCGAGTAAAACCCGCACAAAAAACAGCAATGAGAGATTTATACCCGAGAAAACCCCTTGCGGCATTAGCATCGCCATCCCCGAGGATGATAGTCATAGGATTTCTGACTCTGCTCTTAATAGGGCTTATCATAATCATGGTCATCTTCGCAAACGGCGTATCCATCGATGCAAATGACACCATCTACACCGACGGAAAACTCAAAACAATCGTAAACTATCATGACGAAACCCCACAGGACATCTGGGTTCAGTACATGATATACCGTGAAGAGGGTACTTTATCCCGCGAAAAAATCGGCGAGACATACTCATACATAATGCCGCTTAAAAAAGGGCAGAACCTTGCAGAGTATAAGGTAAATCTCAAACCAGGAACATATAAAGTGTTCATCTATCTCTCAAACACAGACCCCGAACCGAAACGGATAACCGGATTTATCCACTCGGTTGAAATCTAACTTTTTTTACGGAGCTTTTTATGAACGTATTTGACAACGCACTCATATTCAACCCTGCAGACTGTTCATGGACGCTGCAGGCATTCGCAGTCGAAAACGGCATTATAACAATGATAAGCGATGCCGGAACACTTACCGGTGATGCCGTCATCAATCTCGAAGGAAAACGGGTAATTCCCGGTCTCATCGACACTCACGTACATATCGAAAGTTCGCTTTTGACGCCTAAAGAGTTCGGACGCCTGATTCTCTCACACGGCGTTACAACTGCCGTCTGCGACCCGCATGAGATAGCAAACGTCGCCGGATGTGACGGAATCGACTTTATGCTTAAAGACGCGGAAAAATCTCCTGCCGACCTTTTCTTCATGGTTCCATCCTGCGTACCTGCAACGCCCACTGAAGTAGGCGGCGCTGTTTTACACGCTGCGGACTTAAAAAAGTACCAGAACAATTCAAAAGTCTTAGGACTCGGCGAAATGATGAACGTCCCTGGCGTCCTTGCTGACGATCCCGAGGTCTTGGAAAAACTCAGTCCGTTCTCCCATGTCGATGGACACGCCCCAGGGCTTACCGGAAAAGACTTAGTCCGCTACGCCGCGCACGGCATAAGAACAGACCATGAGTGTACAAC
>DALTWR010000023.1 GCA_029986975.1 Methanocorpusculum sp. | reverse complement strand
AAACTCATCATCCCGCAAAACAACCTCTTCAACCGTCTGATTCCTAATAAGAACAGACGGCATATCCAACTCTCCAAGAACCGCCGAGTGAAAACCAATCTCCTTAAACCCTTCAACAACAACATAATCGAACCCCAGAAACGCATAGATGTCAAGGACAGTATATATATCAGTGCCTTCAAGCGTCAGAACAGACTTATCCTTATCAATACCCGCAGAACAAATCGCCCCCGATTCAAAGTGAAGCGTAGTATCTTTTCCATTCGGCAGCTCAAATGTGTGATGCCCCATGTGTTTTATAGAAGCAACCCTGAAACGTTTTGCAAGCTCTGGAGAGGCATAAGGTAAATGAATTTTATATGCTGCAAAATTCTTTCGAAGAAACACATGTCTCATAATTACAGCGCGCAGGAAGCCCAATTGTTTCGCAGCAAAACATCTTCCCGGAAAACGCACAGAACCCGAAGATAAAAAAGAAAAATAAACCCTATGACATTTGCGAAACCGCGTCCGCAAAATGTCACATCAATAAACGTAAATGATGCCGGTATTATTCAGATAGACATGAATATCCTCTTTAATCATGTCCTCATACAGTTTTTCCGGACAGCAGGTTGCAACATAATTCAGAAGAGAACCTGCAGTAAACTGAATCTTGATTCCCAATGGCTGGGCAGCTTTATAGATAAGAAAAATTTCATTCTTCAAATCCGTACCCTTGCTTAACGTACACACCAGTTTCGCCTCCAAAGAATACACAAACTCAAGAGCCTCCTTTGCGAGAGCAATATTGTCATTTGCAGATTTTTCAATCAGCGTAATATTGGCACGTGTCGTCTGCAGCTCTTCTGCAATCTCCTTCTGCGTCAGTCCGCTTTTACGATACTGCAGAATAAGTTTCTGACGATCTGTCAGAAGTTGTCCTTTCACGTTTTTTAATTACTCTTCCTACCGTAAATACTTTTTTTCTCACCCCTCAACTCAATACGATAATTATCAGTGGGTTGTTTTGCGCGTTTTTATGCCCCTGTTTTTTTGGAAGAAAATCATGAGTTAATAATATTATGTTGACGACAACTTTTTTCATTTAATTTTGGCAGTAAAATGCCCTCTTTACGATATTTGATAAATTAACATCAGTTAACTTATTTTTTAAATTTACCACAACTGGTATACAACGCACTAAGGTTAATATAGGCAACTAAGAAAAATAATAGTATACGAGGTTTAGCTATGACTGATATTAAGTTAGTTCAGAGCTCCTGTCCATACTGTGGTTCAGGATGTTCATTTAACCTTGTTGTCAAGGATGGAAAGGTTGTCGGCATCAGACCGTACACCAGATCCCCAGTCAACGAGGGTAAATTATGCCCGAAAGGCATGTACGCTTATGAGTTCATCAACTCCCCGGACCGGTTAACCACACCGCTCATCCGCAGAAACGGTAAACTCGAAGAAGCAACTTGGGATGAGGCAATCGCCTACATTGCAGAAAACTTCAAGAAATACCAGCCGTCTGAGCGCTGCTGTCTTTCCTCTGCACGTGTCTCTAACGAAGAGAACTACGCAATGATGAAGTTCGCACGCGGTGTCTTCAAGACCAACCACATTGACCACTGTGCACGTCTGTGCCACTCATCCACCGTTGCAGGTCTCGCAGGTTCCTTCGGATCCGGTGCAATGACCAACAGCATTCCGGATATCGCAAAATCAGACTGTATCTTCATCATCGGTTCCAACACCTTCGAGCAGCACCCGTTAATCGGACGCCGCGAAGTTATGGCAAAGAAAGCCGGTGCAAAGTACATCTACGCAGATCCGCGCAGCACCATCACCGGAAGCCAGGCAGACTTATTCCTTCAGTTCCACTCCGGAACAGATGTAGCACTTCTCAACGGTTTAATGCATGATATCATCTTAAACGGATGGGAAGACAAGGAATTCATCGAAAAGAGAACCAAGGGATACGAGGAACTCAAAAAACTCGTCATGCAGGACAAATACAGTCTGGAAAATGTCGCACAGATTTGCGGCCTCAAACCTGAAGACATCCACCAGGCAGCAGACTGGATTGCAAACTCCGGCAGCTGTGCATTAATCTACTCCATGGGTATTACTCAGCACACCGTGGGTGTTGACAATGTTCATGCATGTGCAAACCTTCAGATGATTACCGGAAACCTCGGAAAGCCGGGAGCAGGTGTCAACCCGCTGCGTGGTCAGAACAATGTTCAGGGCGCATGCGATATGGGTGCACTTCCGGTTAACTTCACTGGTTACCAGAAAGTCACCGACGAAGCAGCACACAAGAAGTTCGAAGACGGCTGGAAATTCCCTGACGGAATTGCACCGATGCAGAACGGATACGAAGTCACTGTCATGATGAATGTCTTAGTTGACAATCCGGGCGAACTTAAGTGTATGTACATTATGGGAGAAAACCCGCTTCTCTCTGACCCTGACTTAAACCACGTTAAAGCAGCATTCGAGAACCTCGAATTCCTTGTTGTACAGGATATCTTCTACAACGAGACCTGTGACTACGCAGATGTCATTTTACCGGCAACCTGTTTCGCAGAGCGTGACGGAACCCAGACCAACACCGAACGCCGTGTTATCCGCTGGAGAAAGGCACAGGAAGCCCCCGGACAGGCACTTCCGGACTGGCAGATTATCTGCAAGATTGCAGAAGCAATGGGATACAAAGACCAGTTCAACTGGAACTCCTACTCTGAGATTTTCGACGAGATGGCAACCCTCACTCCGCAGTACCACGGAATGAACTACGCAAGACTCGAAGCCCCTGACGGACTCCACTGGCCGTGCAAGACCGAAGAAGATCCGGGAACCCCGATTCTCCACAAAGAAAAGTTCCTCACTGCAGACGGACTTGGTGTCTTCTTCCCGGCAGAATGGCAGGAGCCGGCAGAAGTTCCGGATGACGAATACCCGTATGTATTCACTACCGGACGCTGTCTCTTCCACTGGCACACCGGAACTATGACCCGCCGCTCTGAGACTCTTGACAAAGAAGTTCCGACCGGCTGGATTGAAATTAACTCTGAAGATGCAAAAGAACTCGGCATCATCGATGGCGAACTTGTCAACGCAACTACCCGCCGTGATACCATCAAGGTTCACGCAAGAGTTACGCCGACTATCCGCAAGGGAACCATGTTCATGCCGTTCCACTTCATTGAATGCCCGGCAAACAACCTGACTCACAACGCACTCGACCCGGTCTGTAAGATTCCGGAGTTCAAGGCATGTGCAATTAAGATTACCAAGATTGAGGGAGGTAACTAAAATGGCAGCAAAAGGCGATATGTTCTACGCATGGAGCAAGTGCGGAATTAACGGCGAATGCGGCGGTGCAGTTTCTTCTATCCTGAAGTTCTTACTTGAGAAGAAGATTGTTGACATGGTCTTAACTGTCAGAAAGGGTGCAGATATCTATGATGCAGTTCCTGTATTCATCACTGACCCGGCAGAGATCGACTCCTGTGCAGGTTCTCTCCACTGCGGAACTCTCCTTCTTCCGAAACTCATCAAGAAGTACTTAAACGGTGCAAAAGACATTAAGGTTGCAATTACCTGTAAGGGCTGCGATGCAAAGGCAGCATTTGAACTTGCAAAGCGTAACCAGATTAACATGGACAACCTTGTCCTCATCGGTTTAAACTGCGGCGGTTCTGTAAACCCGGTAACTGCACGTGAAATGATTGCAACCAAGTACGGCGTAAACCCGGACGATGTAATCAAGGAAGAAATCGACAAGGGACAGTTCATCATCGAATACAAAGATGAGAAAGGCGAAGTTCAGACCAAAGGTATCAAGATTGATGATCTTGAAGCAGAAGGTCTCGGACGCAGACTTAACTGTCAGCGCTGTGAAACCAAGATTCCGCGCCAGTGCGATCTCGCATGCGGAAACTGGGGTGTCATTGGTCCGAAAGCAGGAAAGGCAACCTTCGTTGAAGTCTGCACTGACAAGGGTGCATCAATCTTTAGCGCAGCTGTAGATGCAGGCGTTATTGAAGCATGTGCACCGGAAGCAAAAGGACTTGAGATTCGCGGCAAGATTGAAAACGTCATGATTAAGATGGGTAAGAAAGGTCAGGAAAAGCAGTTCGCTGAACTCGGCGAAGGCACTGAACGCTTACAGCTTATCATGCGCGAGACGTCCCGCTGTATCAAATGTTACGGCTGTATCGAGAACTGTCCGATCTGCTACTGTGTTGAGTGTTCTACCAAGAAGCCGCACTTAGTAAAGCCGGGAGTTATCCCGCCGGACTTCATGTTCCAGATGATCAGATTCGCACACATTGCTGACTCCTGTATCAACTGCGGACAGTGCAGTGATGTTTGTCCGATGAACATTCCGAACTCGCTCTTTATGCACGCTCAGCAGGTCGAACTCGAAAAGATGTTCGGTCACAAGCCGGGTGTTGACATGGAGCTTCCGGTTCTCGGATTCGCAGAGGAAGCAGACGAGCGTGCAAGACTTGCAGCAACTGGTTCCGACATGATCTACGAAAACGTCTTCGGCGAGCAGCAGTAAGTCTCTCGCGATTTCGTCTCAGACATACTTAATAAGAACCATAGTAATATGGCAGAAGAGTTTAACCTCACTCTTCTTTTTTTTGATTGCTTTTTTTAAACATCAGTTCTGTTCACTCAATGGAAAGATGATTTTAGTTTTTCTGATATGCGCTCTTCAGAGAAATTTCAGATAGTTTGGTTATTACAGGTGGGTTTTTTGACTTTTTAAAACAGGATTAATAAACCGCTGAAAATAAACATATACTTATAACTCATGACAGATGCAGCAGAGGTAATGACTGATACATTCGGACGCCGTATAACAGATGTCCGGCTTGCATTAAACAGCGAATGTAATCTTCACTGCTGCTACTGCCACTCGGAAGGAGAATCCATCAACGGCTGCACCCGCAGTAAAAAGCAGGATGGGTTATCCAAAGAAGAAATCATTGAAGTTGTTTCTGTTCTGCAGAGTCTTGGCGTAAAGACGCTTAAAATCACCGGCGGGGAGCCGACCCTCAGAAAAGACCTTGCTGATATTATTTCTTCTATTCCCAAAGGCGTTAATGTTTCTCTTACGACGAATGGAACAAAACTGAAAGAACTTGCGCCGAAATTAAAAGCAGCAGGTCTTACCCGCGTAAATGTCAGTCTTGACTCGCTGAAGCGGGAACGGTATGCTCAGATTACCGGTTCAGATGTTCTCTCTGACGTTCTGGAAGGAATTGAAGCAGCAGTATCTGCTGGTCTTACGCCGGTGAAAATCAACACTGTTCTTCTTCCCGGCATCAATGATGATGAGATTGATGATTTTCTTGCATTCGTCCGCGGACGCGATGAGTTAATTCTGCAGTTTATTGAACTCATGGATATGAACGGATGGGCTGATAAAGCAGATGAATCAGTCCATTCCAATGCTGACTTTGCAAGAAATCTTGAGGAACGCTTCAAGCGTGAAGCAGAAACTATTACGACCCGCAGAATGCATCACCGCCATAAGTATAATCTCAACGGTGCGGTGGTAGAAATTGTCCGCCCTATGCATAATGCGGAGTTTTGTGCAAACTGCAACCGTCTGCGCATCACATCAGACGGGCTGTTAAAACCCTGTCTTCTGCGTACCGGAAACGAGGTGTCTATTAAAGGTCTTAAAGGCGATGCATTAATTGAAGCCATTAGACATGCAGTACAAAACCGGAGTCCGTACTTCGGAGGAAAAAATGACTGATATTCTTCGGCTTCAAAAAGAGGATATTGATATTTCCCGTCTTCTTATAGAGACTCGCGATGATGCTGACGGTGCACAGCTTGTTTTTGTAGGGACCGTGAGAAATGATGCAGATTCGCTTTCCGGTCTTGAAATCGAAGCATTTGTTCCTGCTGCTGAAAAAGACCTTGCTGATATTGCCTGTGAGGCAGAAAAAAAGTTCGGCGTGCGTTCTGTGCATATTGTTCACCGCTACGGCTATCTTTCAGTAGGGGATGTGATAGTGGTTACTATAATCTGTGCAGCACATCGCGGTGAGGCGTATGATGCTTCACGGTTTGTTATTGAGAAAATCAAAGAGAAAGTTCCTATCTGGAAAAAGGAAGTTTTATCAAACGGAAAACAAGGAGAGTGGGTTCACTGATGCCGGTATTTACACACATTAATGACAAAAACGAAGTTTACATGGTCGATGTAACGGAAAAGCCCGATGTTTCACGTGAGGCAGCAGCATCGGGAAAGATTTATCTTCGCCCGAGTACGCTGAAGGCAATCGCTGAAGGTACGGTTGTAAAAGGCAATGTGCTTGCAACGGCTCAGGTTGCAGGTACTATGGCGGTTAAACAGACATGGGCGCTTGTTCCGATGTGTCATCCGATTCCGGTAGGCGGAGTGAATATCTCGTTTACTCAGACTGATTCATACATTGAAGCGGTATGCCGGGTAAAAACGTACGGGAAAACCGGCATTGAGATGGAAGCGATTACCGGAGTTTTAATTGCACTTGATACTATCTGGGATATGGTTAAGTCCGCAGAAAAAGATGAGCACGGTCAGTATCCGGTAACCAGAATTGAAGATGTTCATGTGATTGAAAAACTGAAAGGAACTGCTGATTCTGCGTAAGGATTCAGCACCTCAATATCTCTTCCTATTCATTGGACTAACAATTATTATTAGCATACAGGACAAATACTGTTATGCAAAAAATACCCTTTTCCGAGGCACTTTCTCATGTCCGCATGGTGCCCCCGTCATTTACTGTCCGCAGGGTAAACCTCATAGATGCTGTAGGGCACGTTCTTGCAGAACCAATATATGCAGGATATAATGTTCCTCCGGCACCGGTATCAGCAATGGATGGATTTGCTGTTTCTGCAAAGGAAACTGAAACCGCATCAGAAACCCATCCGCTGACACTTACTCAGTTTGACCGGGTAAATACCGGCGAAGTTGTACGCCCGCAGTTTGACGCGGTTATCATGGTTGAAGATACCGAGTTTACCGGCGAACAACCGTCAGAAATAACCATCCGTTCTCCGATAAAGGCAGGACGCAATGTCCGTCTTACCGCAGAAGATATCAGAAAAGGCGGTCTTGTTCTTCCTGCCGGCGCAAAACTTCGTTCATTTGATATTGGGGCTGTTGCCGGATACGGTATAACTGAAGTTGCTGTTCGTTCTGTTTCTGTTGGTGTTATTCCTACAGGGACTGAACTCATTGAGCCGGGAATCGAGCCGAAACCCGGAGAGGTTGTGGAAAGCAACACGGTTATGACCGAAGCCTATCTTCGTGAGTTCGGTGTTGATGTTATCCGCTATCCGCCGGTAGCAGACGACCCGAAAGCCATTCGTGCGGCTCTTGAGAAAGCAGTTTCTGAAAACGACCTTGTTCTCCTTTCTGCAGGTTCATCCATGGGTTCGCATGATTACACCTCGTCAGTCATTGAGGATATGGGGCGTATCATTTTCCATGGCGTTTTCATGAAACCGGCAAAACCGTCGATGCTTGGGAGTATCAGCGGAAAACCGGTCATTGGTATGCCGGGCTATCCGTTATCAGCTCAGACTACCCTTCGGATGTTTGTCCGCGAACTTCTTGAAGGATGGGGTTTTAAAGGACCGCAGACGCCGAAGGTTGTTGTTGAAGCTGGGGCTGTAATTCCATCGGATGCCGCTCTTGATGAGTTCCAGTTCGCTGCTGTCGGCAGTGTTTCGGGTAAGCTGGTTGCTCTGCCGCAGATTCGTTCATCAAGTATGCAGATGAACGGAATCCGTGCAAATGCCTATCTTTCTATTCCCCGCGGCGCTGCAGAAATTCCTGCCGGACAAAAAGTTGAAGCGACATTAAATGTCCCGTTAGAAGACCTTGAGCGAACACTTCTCCTCGGCGGTGTCTGTACTGAAGGTGCAGAAAAACTGACCGCCGCAGCTGCAAGGTGCGGATACTTTGTCCGCTTTGGAAATGCAGGAACTTCCGAACTGCAGAAAGGACTCTGTCACGGGGTAATTTCTGACTCTGCAGATGACGGATTTGTATCTGTTCCTCTTGAAGACGGCTCATATCTTCTGATGAATAAGCCGTCAGACCCGCAGACGATTCTGCTGAAAGCTTTTGCAGAAGGTGATTTAAATGCCGCATGAGCATCATCTTCCAGTCGCCGTAAAAGCAGCGGTGATTACGGTTTCTACTACCCGTACGGAAAAAACCGATTTATCCGGAAAAATTCTCTGTGATGCATTTCATGCGGCTGAAATGGATGTGTCAGAACCGGTTATTGTAAAGGATGATGAAGCTGAAATCCGTTCTGCTGTAGAAAATGCGCTGCTTTCTGCAAACTGTATTGTCGTAAACGGCGGCACCGGACTTACGCACGATGACTGCACGATTGAAGCGGTTTCCCCGCTGTTTGAAAAAACTATGGACGGGTTCGGAGAACTTTTCCGTATGAAAAGTTATGAGCAGGTCAAAAATGCGGTGATATTATCCCGCGCTTCTGCGGGAATTGTTAAAGGACGTGCTGTGTTTTGTATTCCGGGGTCTCCGAATGCAGTAAAACTTGCAGCTGAAGAAATTATTATTCCGGAGATTCGGCATATCTTAACGCATGCCGGACAATAACTTATTTTTAAGGGTAACTTTCAGCCCCTTCACTGATATAGGGATTTTTGTTTTTTCGGTGTGTATTGCCACAGAAACCGCAAATCTTCGCAAATCGAGAAACGCAAGCCGCATGCCCTTCGGTC
>DALTWR010000242.1 GCA_029986975.1 Methanocorpusculum sp. | reverse complement strand
ACTCCTCTTTCGGGGCAACACTGCTGTAATGAAACTCATGACCTTTCAGCGGGAATTTCTTTCCATTAAGTTCTGCACATCCTTTCACATATCCGAGCCGTTTTTTATCAGGAATCTTTGTCACTCCTTTAAAGACGCCGCAGAACTCATACTCTGCGGTTTTTGTGATGTCGTGGAATCCGGCAGTGAGAGATATTTTTTCCATCAGATACATCAGACCGCCGCACTCCGCATAGATACGTGCCCCAGCCTCTGCTTTTTCTTTGACACTTTTGCGCATAGATTCATTTCTGCTGAGAGCTTCTGCGAAAAGTTCCGGATATCCCCCGCCGAAAAAGTACCCGTCAGCATCCGGCAGAACCGTATCATGCAGCGGGCTGAAACGAATCGTTTTGCAGCCGCAGGATGCAAGAACAGTTTCAAGTTCTCCGTAATAGAAACAGAATGCTTCATCATACGCGACAGCCACCGTTTTTTTCGCGGCGGAGACGGACTTTGAAAGGAAAGATTCTTCTTCGGGCATCTCTTTTGCAATGCTTTCAATTCGTTCCATGTCGAGATGCGAGGTAACGAATTCTGTTATGTCACTGATTTTTTCTGCAAACTCCTGACGTTTTTCCACCTCCCTGAAGGGAACAAGACCTAAGTGCCGCTCCGAAAGATTCATCAGAGGATTTCGCGGGATGGCGCCAAGCACAGGCACATGACAGTAATACTCAATAGCTTCCTTTGCTTTTTCTGCGTGAGAGCCGTGCCCGGTGTTGTTTAAGATAACACCTGCTATTCTTACATCAGAATCGAACTGCTGAAACCCAAGGACAAGCGCTGCGGCACTTCGGGTGATGCTTCGTGCATCTATAATCAGAATGACCGGAATATCCAGAAGTTTTGCAGCGGACGCGGTACTTCCGACATCTGAAAGAGCTGCAGCACCTTCAAAAAGTCCTCTCACGCCTTCAACAATACAGATATCCGCATCAGAAGATCCGAAGGAGAAAAGACTCTTCAGCTCATCAGGACTTTGTACATAGGTATCAAGATTATAACAAGGGCGGTGAGTTACCCCTGCAAGATATGAGGCATCGATATAATCAGTTGCCGTTTTAAAGGTCTGTACTCTTTTCTTCTTCGCAAAGTACGAGGCAATGCTTAACGTAATGCTTGTTTTTCCGCAGCCCGATTTATTTCCTGCGAAAAGAACTGCTTTCATACAAGACTCCGCAGAACTGCTCCGAACTCGCTTTCTACAATCGAATGAACGCCTATGGTTTTTGGATGCAAATCGAGTTCAACAATGACATAATCATGTCCCTGCTCTTTTAAAGGCGCTGCCTGCCGCGGACCGTTCGTTGATGAAAAAACCGTGATTCCGTTAAGTGCCTCAGGAGATACCGCATGAGGCACTCCCGCGAGAACAAGTACCTCAGGTTTTTCTTCGCGGATTATTTTTTCGATTGTGCTCCCGTTTTCTCCGTATTCGTCCAAAGCTCCTGCAAGTTTTGGATTAATGCCGCGGGATTTCAGTTCAGATAAAATCTGCTCTGCATCCGCTCTGACCTTCGGAAGTCCGCGGTTTTCAAGATTGCAGAGATAATGAATATCTGCATCCGGTGCTGTTTTTTCTGCAGCCTCATGAACAGCGCAGAGATAATCTGCAAACATGTAAGCGGTTTCTTTTTTGGCGTTCATGACAACAAGTGTTTTTTTGCCTGCACGAATTACGTTCAGCAGTTCTGCTGCTGCCGCATGTTTTAAATCTCCGCGTGAGGGCTGAATGTAAGTTTTTGAAGCCGCTCCGCGTGAGTGTTCGATAGCATTTGCTGCCTGTAAAATCCGTATCTGAC
>DALTWR010000022.1 GCA_029986975.1 Methanocorpusculum sp. | reverse complement strand
ATTCCGAGTAGAAATAACCTCGGAAAATCCCCCGTTTCGAGATTAAAAGAATTTAAGATCATTTTCCTGACGTCAGGAAAATGGTCTGTATCTCTGTTTTTACACTTTGCTCAACAATTCAAAACCACCGCATCATCACGATCGCATCTTCTCCGTCTTTGTAGTAATCCCCGAACACAATCACATCCTCATACCCGATTCGTTCATAGAACCCGTGCGCCTTCGTATTACTCCTGCGCACCTCAAGACTGCACGCGCTGCACCCTTCGACAAAAAAGTCGCGCTCAAGTTTTCTCAAAAGAAGTCTTCCGATGCCGAACCCCTGCATATCCGGAGATACCGCAAGATTACAGACATGCCCGTATTTTTCATCTCCCGTCTCTTCGACCGCTCCGGCTGAAAAACCCACCACGCGCCCGTCAGCTTCTGCGATGTAAAATGAGGTAAGAAACACCGCCATCATCTCAAAAAGCGCCTTGTATTCCCACGGGTCGGGGAAACAGAGAAGTTCAATCCGGTAAATCTCCGGAATATCTTCAAGGGATGCTTTACGTATAGTGCATCCCGCACGAGTCCCCCCCGGACCATTAACCACTGACATGCTATTTTAGTATTGGACGCCAAACAATATAGCATAATGGTAACCGTATATCCTTTTCCGGGACTTCACCCGACCGCAGAATCATTTTCTGTCGTCCCGTCCGTCCCGTATGACGTAATCGAGCGCGAAGACGCCGCAAAAGAGATTGCCGAAAACCCGAAATCTCTTCTTTCTGTTATCAGAACCGATGCAGAACTCATAGACCTTGACCCGCACGATGATAAAATCTATGCGCGCGCAAAAGAAATGTTTGCAAAATTCAAAGCAGACGGTCTTCTTGAAAGCGATGCAAAACCTGCATACTACATCTACCGGATTACGATGGGAAAAGAAGTCTTTACAGGTCTTGTCTCCTGCGTATCTGTTGCAGAGTACAACAGCAATGTCATCAAAAAGCATGAGCTGACCCGCTACGACAAAGAAGAGGACAGAACACGCCACATCGATGCTGTTTCCTGCCACACCGGTCAGGTTTTCCTGCTCTACAAAGATGAGGCAGCGGTTGAAAAGATGCTTCTTTCATTAATCGACGGTAAAACGCCGTTTGGCGAGTACACTGCAAAGAACGGAAACTTCCATCAGATTTTCCGCATCGATGATGCTGCAGAGATGGAAAAGATTACTGAAACCTTTGCAGGAATCCCGAATCTCTACATCGCTGACGGTCATCACCGTGCGAAATCATCAGCAAATGTCTGTGAGCGCCGCACATCTGAAAACCGTTTAACTCCTGACGCAGAAAAGTTCATGGCGGTTTTGTTTGCACACAAATCTGTTAGAATCTACGGCTATCACCGCCTAATCCGTGACCTTGCCGGTCTCAATGCGGATATGTTCTTAAATGACCTGGCTCTCCGATTCACAATTACGCCGATTAAGAAAGTGGATATTAAGAAGAATGCAGTCCCGGCACGTGAGACATCTTCTGATATGCATGTTATCCATCTTTATCTCGAAAGCCAGTGGTATGAGCTGACCAGAAAAGTAGAGCCGAGCGCTGATGCTATTGAGCGGCTGGATGTTTCTGTTCTGCAGAATCTTGTCTTAGATGATATGCTTGCAATTTTAGATCCGAGAGGAGATCCCAGAATTGCTTTTGTCGGCGGTATTGTGCCGCTGGAAGAGGTTACAAAGCAGGTTGATTCCGGCGAGTTTGCAGCTGCCTTTATCATGCAGCCGGTAACCGCTCAGGGTGTTATCGATGTCGCTGATGCGGGATTAATTATGCCGCCTAAATCAACGTGGTTCGAGCCGAAGCTTCTTTCCGGCATGGTAATGCATGAGATAAAATAAAACCCCATACTTTTTTACCGGCGGCTTATCTGATAACAAACTCTATATCTTATCAGCCGCAAATAATCAGTCATGGATAAAACAGGACTTATCACATTACTCATTGGTATCGTTCTCTTAATCGCCGGCGGACTTGGCATCTACTTCTTCCTGCCGCAGTTTATCGCCTTCTTCTTAGGCGGATTTGGTATCGTTCTTGCACTTATCGGTCTTGGTGCAGTAATTCTGGGCATTTTAATGCTCAAAGAATAATCTTTTTTCAATGAAACGATTTTCATTTGAGGGGGCGTTTAACCTCTCGCTTACTGTCTCCTGCGGGCAGGCTTTCCGATGGAAAAAAGAAGGAGACATCTGGTCTGCTCCGGTCTATGACTCACTCTGGAATGTCCGGCAGAAAGATGACGTTCTTTTCTATGACGGATGCAGCGAGGATGAACTTGTGCACTACTTTGCACTCGACCTTGACCTCGATGAAATTCTTTCATCAATTGATACTGATTCATTAATTCACAATGCAGTTACTGCGTGCAGAGGTCTTCGCATCTGCCGTCAACCGGCTTTTGAGTGCCTCATCTCGTACATCTGTGCTTCGTGCTCAAACATTCCGATGATATCAAAACGAATAGAACTGCTTTCGGAAAAGTACGGGAAAGATACCGGCTGCGGCATCTGTACGTTTCCTTCTGCAGATGATTTGCGAAACAGCACGCCGGATGAAATACGCTGCTGCAAAACAGGTTACCGCGACTCATTTATTCACGCCGCATCCTGCTATGTTTCAGAACATCCGGCGTGGGACAAAGAGATTTCTTCTATGCCGTATGCGCGTGCAAAAGCAGAGCTGATGAACCTTCCGGGCATCGGTCCGAAGGTTGCAGACTGTGTTCTTCTCTTCGGTTTCGGATTCTATGAAGCGGTTCCGGTTGATGTCTGGATTGAACGTATTTTGCGGACGCAGTATTTCGGAAATGAGTGCGAGAAAAAACTCCCGTATGAAAAAGCCGCAGGATTTGCACGGGAAAAGTTTGGAAGATACGCCGGGTATGCACAGGAGTATCTCTATGCAGAGCGTGAAGGAATTGCGAAACGCGGGGAGTAGTGCAGCACCTCTGAAAAGATACCTATTCACTCATCATTTTCATTTTTAACTTCATTCATGCCAAAACAACATAAAGCATCACAGCCAATATATACACAAAGATGAAACGAATCGTCGCGGCAGTCACCGGAGCATCAGGCATTCTTTATGCAAAGCGTCTGCTTGAAGCATTACGCGGAAAAGCGGAAGTCTATGTAATCATATCAGATGCGGCACGCAAAGTTGCAGCAGTCGAAGGCATATCCTTAGACGGGTATCCTTTTATCTACGAAGAAAACGAAAAACTTGATGCCGGAATCGCGAGCGGTTCTTTTCTCTATGATGCAATGGTCATAGTTCCATGCAGCATGAAAACCTTATCTGCAGTGGCAAACGGGTATGCAGACACCCTCATAGTCCGGGCTGCCGATGTTGCGCTGAAAGAGAAACGCACGCTCATTCTCGTTCCCCGTGAGACGCCCTACAGCAGAGTTCATCTGACAAATATGCTTAAGGCACATGATGCAGGGGCAATTATTATGCCGGCATCTCCGCCGTTTTACACGCATCCGCAAAGCATCGAAGAGTTAGCAGATGTCATGGCAGCCCGCATCCTCGACCACTGCGGCATTGAACACAATCTTGCAAAAAGATGGGGGGAGTAAGATGGATAGTTTACGTGACTTCATTGAACAAATGAAAAGGGCAGGAGAGGCGGAAGTCATTTCCACTCCTGTATCTTCAGACATGGAGGCAGCTCGTCTTGCCGCAAAAACAGACAAGATGCTGATTTTTGAAAATCTCGAAGGACACCCTGCGGTAATGAACACCGTAACATCCCGCCGGACTCTTTCTCTTGCGCTTGGGATGCCTGATGGTGAGATGCTCAAACGGCTTTCTGCATGTACGTTTTCCGGCGAAATTGCCGACGGCGGAGAGCTTTCCTTTGAGCCGGCAGATTTGTCAAAGATTCCGATTCTCAAACATTTCCCCAAAGATGCCGGACGCTACATCACATCAGGCATTGTCTTTTCCGCATACGATGGCGTTACCAACGCATCAGTTCACCGGATGCTTGTCTTAGACAAAAACCATCTTGCCGCCCGTCTTGTTGAAGGACGTCATACAGATGTTCTTTACCGCAAAGCCCTTGCTGAGGGAAAAGAGCTGCCCGTTGCCATCGTAATCGGCGTTAATCCCGCAGTTCTTTTTGCCTCATGCACCCGCGTTCCCGAAGGATGCGAGATGCAGTACGCAGCAGAGATTATGGGGCATGCTTTGCCTCTGTTCAGATGTCCGAACGGCATCTGCGTTCCCGATGCAGAGATTGTGCTCTACGGACGAATCACCGCGGAAAAAACAACGGAAGGTCCGTTTGTTGACATCAGCGGAACATACGACTCAGTGCGTCAGCAGCCGGTGATTGCCTTAGACGGCATGTGCCTCAAAAAAGATTTCATCTATCATGCTCTTCTGCCGTCGGGTACGGAACACAAAATGTTCATGGGTGCGCCCTACGAGCCGAAGATATTTGCCGAGGTTGGAAAAGTCGTTGACATCGCTGATGTTTTTCTCACGAAAGGCGGCGCGGGATATTTCCATGCGGTAATAAGCATCAGAAAACATGCAGATGATGACGGGAAAAAAGCGATTGATGCGGCGTTTGCGGCGCACAAATCCTTAAAGCATGTCGTCATTGTTGATACGGACATCAACATCTATGACCCGTCAGATGTGGAGTATGCAATAGCAGCACGTGTACGTGCAGATTTAGATGTGGTAATCTACACCGGCGTTCGCGGCTCGACCATTGACCCGTGCAGAATCGGCGACGGTTTGAATGTAAAAGCCGGCGTGGATGCAACAATTCCCCTCGGTCGTGAGGATGAATTTATCCGTGCGGAGTGGAATATAACATAAGGAACAGGAGTACAAGAGTACAGGAATACAGGAGTAAATTATGCAGTTAGATTCATATGATCAGGCTCTCTTAAACGGAGAATCCGGAGAGACAAAACAGAAGATGATGGAAATCCTTGTGTCTCTCGGTAAAATATACAATGCCGAAAGACTCATCGAGGTAAAAAGCGTACAGGTTTCCGGTGCGTCTTACAAGACGGTAGGCGATTCCGGGTTGGAGTGGCTGAACTCGCTTTCAGGAAAAGCGGTTGTTCCGGCGTACTTAAACCCTATCGGCATGCCCCGCGAGGGATGGGAGGATTTAGGTATTCCCCGCGATTTTGCCGCAAAACAGCTGGAGGTAAATGCCGCTTACACAAGGCTCGGCATTCGTCCGACCTGTACCTGTACTCCTTATTATTACTCTATCATTGAACGCGGAGATCACCTTGCCTGGTCTGAGTCTTCTGCGGTTGTGTATGCAAACTCAGTTCTCGGCGCACGGACAAACCGTGAAGGCGGACCTTCCGCACTTGCAGCAGCTCTTACCGGAAAGACACCGGAGTATGGGATGCACATTGTACAGAATCGTCTTCCGCAGATTGAGTTTACTCTCTCGAATCCTGATGAAACAAAAACCTGGACATCTGCCGAGTACGGTGCGCTGGGAATTATTGCGGGCGCAATTTCCGGCGATAAGATTCCGCTCTTCAGAGGCATTCGTCCGAAAAGTACTATGCTGAAAAGTCTCGGCGCTGCTATGGCGGCATCGGGAGCTGTTTCTTTGTTCCATGTCGAAGACATCACGCCCGAAGCACGCTTCCCGTTCTTCAAAAAACACTTCGCCGAAGACGAGCGTGAGTCTGTTGTAATCGAAAACGAGGAGATTAAAGAACTCTTCAGCGAGTTAGAGCCGGATGCAGTTGCTGTAGGATGCCCGCATCTTTCTGCAGAGGAACTTGCGGAGCTTGCAGATCTTCTCGACGGACGAAAGGTAAAACTGCCGTTTTATGTTTTTGCCGCAGCCGAGCTTGCGAAAGGGCATGAAGACCTGTACCGGAGAATTGCAGCATCCGGCGCACGTATTGTGCCTGATACCTGTATGATAGTGTCTCCTATCTTTGAGGGGCAGACGGTTATGACCAATTCGGGCAAAGCGTTTACCTATCTTCCGGGTATGTGCAAGGCGATTCCGCGGCTTGGAACACTTGAAGAGTGTGTTAATGTCGGATGTGGTATGAAATGAGTATCTTAAAGAAAATATCTCCGTTTGAAAAGAAAGACCTCTTAATTGCATGGATAGCTCTTGCTATTGCGTTTACGATTGCGCTGTTTTCCCGCGGCGGACTGGTAACTCTTATCAGTCAGGCGGTGGGCGGAAACTTTACGGGCATTAACGGTCAGATGCTGTTAATCGCGTTTGTTGCCTCGCTGATTATTGTGGGACTTTCCTTTGTTCTGCATGAGATGGCTCACAAGTTTACTGCTATTAAGTACGGTTACTGGGCAGAGTTCCGCAAGAGTAATCCGATGCTGGTAATTTCAGTCTGTGTTGCGGTTCTCTTAGGTGTTGTCTTTGCAGCGCCGGGGGCTACGATGATTAATACTGCCGGCCGTCAGATGACCAAGAAGGAAAGCGGTATCATTTCTGTTGTTGGTCCTCTTACGAATATTGTTCTTCTTGTTGTCTTTGCCGCACTGATGATTGCAGGTATTATTCTTGGAGGCGGTGAAATTTATGCGTCAGGTATTGCATTTTCCTTTACGGGTGCAGGGTTCCTGTTCTATCTCGGTTATTCCGGCTGGATGGTTAATGCGATGCTGGCGTTTTTCAACATGCTTCCGGTAGGTCCTCTTGACGGGAAGAAGATTCTCCGCTGGAATCCGGTTGTGTTTCTGGTTATTATTGCGCTGTCGTTTTTCCTGCTCTATATTCCGTTCGATTCAGGTATGATGCTTAGTATTGTTAACTTCTTTGTGCCGATGGCATAAATCCCATCAATTATTTTTCAACCTTTCTGCTGATTCAAAAACACCAGTACTGTTTGCAGTTCTGTAATTAATGTTCAATTTCAAAAGTGTGTCAAAGCTCAGCAGGTTTTCAAAACAAAAGTAAACATCAATCATCTCTAAACAAGGGTGCTGATGCACCCTCGCCTAAAGTCCAAAAAGAAAATGGTATCAGAAAAGCAGGATTACTCCGGCTTGCTGATAAGTGCGACCTTAGAGACAATCTCTCCGGTCTTCTTGTGCGGCTTGCGGATGATACCGTCGCCTGCTTTCTCAATCTCACGTGCTTCGTCACAGAGTCTTGCTGCTGCGCGCATAACTTCGTGTGCAGATGCAACGATTGGGATGTAGTCAGTCCACTCTTTGGTCATGAAGCATCCCTTAACGTTGATGCCTGCAACAGACTGTGCGAGTTCGTATGCTGCACGTGCCTTTGCAAGTGCGTACGGGCTGGTGAAGTTGTCCTTAACTGCTTTGTCAGAGGTAACGACAAGCTTCGGGAGCTCGAGTGCGTCTCCTGCCTTTCCTTCCTTAACCTGAGAGATAACTTTGTCAAGTTCAGTCTGGAGTAAGCGGAATGCACCAGTGAGTGCGAGGACTTTAACGAGGTTTCCGTTGTAGTCTGCCATCTCAACAGGGTCAAGGAATTCACGGCGTGCACCAATCATTGCATCTGCCTTCATGATGATGTATCCAAAGCCGGATGCCTTAAGTGCTTCCCATCCCTCTTTCTTGTTGGTAACATCGTCAGTGATAACGATGACCGGGATACCTGCTGCCTTAAGTGCTTCGCGTGCGCCGACCGGTCCTTCGAGAACTCCGTTCGGGGAAACAACGATTGCGAAATCAGGCTTCCATGCAATCAGGTTGGTGACTACACGGTCAACATCTTCTTTCTGCAGTTTAGTTCCGGAGGTTGCCATGAAGGTCATCATGTCTTCACGGTCTGCACGCTCGTCTAAAAGAAGCTCAGCCATTACACCAGATGCAATGTTGCCGAGTTTTGCGACTCCTACCTTTACTACCATAATGTAATTACACCTCTCATTTGTTGTAATGAGAACAACTAATAATTTGATAAGAATCAATATAAGGCTTGTGACTGAAGACTCAAACGGATTCTCCGGCAGAATCATCTCTAATTACGCAATTTAAGCGTGATGGCAGGGATATTTGCTGTCTCAGCTGTTTTTGATTTGAAAAACTGTGCGGAAAATTCTGAGATGCTTTATATCAGGGATGCTTTTTTTCCGTGTTTTTTGTGCGCGCCTCTTGTTCTTCTGAAAATTCGGTGTAACTATTCAGCCCCTTGTCTGAAATACTGATGGTTAATCTCTTCACCGGGAATTGACAAACTCGCCCGTAGGGTGAGATATAACAATGCCCACCGACCAAACTAACCATCAGTATTTCAGACAAGGGGCTGAATTGTTTACGAAACCAGAATTTTTATTGTTAATGAAGTTTAATTACTGTTAAATGAAAGATACACTCCTCACCGACAGACAGATGGAAGTCCTTCGTCTGAGAAAACAGGGACAGACACAGCAGATGATTGCAGACAAACTCGGCACATCAAAAGCAAACATCTGCACCATCGAAAAATCCGCGAATGAAAACATCCGCCGTGCAAGAGAAACCCTTGAATTCCTCTACACCCTCGACGCATCCGAACTCTGCACCCTTGAATCCGGAACAGATTTAATGGCAGCGCCGAAACAGATTTACTCAGCAGCAGGTTCGCTTCACATCAAAATCAAATACGACACCCTTGCATTAATCAACCGCATCTCAAACACCATTCCGGAAAAAGTAAAAGGACGTCAGGTGCGGGAAAACATCACCGTCTATCTCAATGACGAAGGAGAACTCTATTTCAGCTAAATTCCTCTTTTTTCCTGATTAGGCCGCCCGGACCCGTCGAAATCGGGCAATGGTTTATATTATATCACAACATATATAAT
>DALTWR010000241.1 GCA_029986975.1 Methanocorpusculum sp. | reverse complement strand
CCGCCGGCTTTCTAAGCGACAGGTCTGACATGATATCATCTTCATTTTCTGCATACCCTGCCGGCAGACCGTCAAGTATGCATCCAACACACGAGTCATGACTTGCGCCGAAAAGCGAAAGCCGTAATGATTTTCCAAGAGTATTCATTGTATCTCTCCTTTGAGGAAACAAATGTCCTGCAGAAACGCAGGGTAAGAGACTGCAAAGACATCGTCTCCGTCAGTTATAGAAGCTGCATCTTCCGCGCAGAGTCCTGCAGCTACAGCAGCCATAAAGAGCCGATGATCTTTTTCGGCAGATACGGATGCGCCGTGGAGTTTTCCGCCGGTTATCGCAACACAACCGGAAGACACCTCAACAGATACGCCCATCTTTGAAAGAATCGCACTCATGCCGCGAAGTCTGTTGCTTTCCTTGTAGATAAGATGTGAAACACCATAAAATCTGCTGATACCAAAAGCCGCAGCAGCAATAACAGCAAGCGCCGGAAATAAATCAGGATTGTCAGATAAATCCGCATCACACCCTCTAAGAACAGATTTTGAAACAGTAATTCCCTCGCCAAAGGAAACTTCTGCCCCGAAATTCTGCAGAAATTCTATTATGCGTTTATCTCCCTGAGGACTTTTCAAATCAAGCCCGGTTACTGTAACTGATCCTGCAAGAACTCCTGCGGCGAAAAGATATGCTGCAGACGACCAGTCGCCATCTATCTCAACGGTTCGGGGAAGCAGTTTGTTCTGACCTGAATCAACTATGAATTCATTTGCAGTTTTTTCAATGCGAACACCCCTCTTTGCGAGTGCGCAAACGGTCATATCCGCATAGGGTGATGAGACAAGCGGCGTGGTTAATTTCACCGGAATGCCCGCGATAAGCAGAGCAGAAACAAACTGCGATGAAATATCCCCCCTGATTTCTGCAGTGCATGGTTCACGAAGTGAACCCGTAACAGATAGAATACCATCGTCAAACGAGAATTCAGCGCCGCAGGATGCAGACAAAGCATCCAGCAGCGGCTGCATGGGGCGTTTCATCAGTGAGTCATCGCCGGTAAAACGAGTAGTTCCTTTCAGACGGGCAGCAACTGCCGTCAGAAACCGAAGCGTAGTACCTGAGTTTCCACAGTCAATTACCTCTTCTGCTGCGTGCAGAGTCCCGCCTGTTATGATAACATCAGAGCCGTTTCGTTCAACCTTGGCACCCAGCGCGGAAATCCCGCGAAGGGTTGCCTTAGTATCTGCAGACTCCAGCGGATTTTTTATAACTGACGTCCCGCATGCAAGAGCTGATAAAATAAACTCACGGTGCGTTTCACTCTTTGATGCGGGAGCATGAACCGTTCCGGAAATAGTTGACGGATAGACTGTGTACATTAAAGCATCCCGTTCCTTACATCGCTGCAGAGAATCGTACTGTCTGCAGAAACCTGCGGTCTGAATGCCAAAAGAAACTCATGGAGATGTAATTTATCAACCAGAATCCCCACAGCAGGACCAGTCCCGGACATTCCGGCTGCCATTGCCCCGCAGGACATGGCTGCAGCCGAGACTCTATCTTCAATACCAAGCGCATTGGATACAAGCACCCCATTCTCACAAATCCCGCCATAGATATCTCCTGCAAAGGCAGAATCAAAGATACTGCGGCTTTTTACTGCATCAAGCCGCTCTTTTGGAAACGAGGCTGAAAGAGCCTTGCCGGCAGAAGGAATTACAATAACTGCAGTGAGAGATTCCGGAAGAGATACACGCTTTAACACTTTCATTCCGTAATTGTCGGTAAAGACTGCACCGCCTAAAAGACATGCCGCCGCATCATCATACGCCCCTGTAATGCTGACGCCTGCATCAAGAGAGGCGAGACATCCCATA
>DALTWR010000021.1 GCA_029986975.1 Methanocorpusculum sp. | reverse complement strand
TGATTCATCACACCAAGCGTGTCTGATGTTCCAACCATCTCGTACAAAGACCTTCCCGGAAGGATACCTAACTCCGGAATGGGGGAGGGGAGAAGGGTGTGAATGGGGATGGGTTTTCCATAGTTCGGGTTCGGCACCCAGCCGTCTTTTTTCATGTAGTAGTAGGCTGCACCGTGCATCTCATTGATTTCTCCGTACTCACTTGCAAAATCAGTGGAGACAAGATTTGCCATGACAAGTTCATCTTTTCCGGGGTTGATGGTTACATGTCCGTAGCCGGATGGAATCAGAACAACATCTCCGGCACGCGCGGCAACGACAATGACATCTGTGTGGTCTCTTTTCTGCAAAAGATAATATGCGTATCCGGAAAGGACTTCATAGACCTCAGGGTAGGCAACGCCTGCTTCATTTAACGGATGATAATGCCCTTTGGTTTTTGTATATTCTCCGTTTATGATTCCTGCAGGAATCCGGGTGATATCATATCTGAGATGGTGACGCATGAGCCATTCGTGATCTCCGTGCGTCTTGTAAAGGTCGCGGTACATGTAGTAAAGCGGGGTTTCCGGATTCTGGTTTGACGGGCGGACGGCAAACACATTTTCCATATCTGCGACAGTTCGTGCCGACGGTTCAGGAAGCCCGGGCTGCCATATTTTATCCATAATTATTATTTGGCGTTCATGATATAAATGGTTGATACGGTAAATGCTTAAATCCATAAAAACCAAATAAGATTCCATGCTTCCGGCAAATGAACACTCAACACTTCTCCTCCACTTCAAAAGTATCCGCCCCGGTGGAGAAATATTTGAAGATACCACTTCAGGCGAACCGCAGAAGGTAACGCTTGGCGCGAAGATGATAAACCCGGCATTCGAAGAGGCGCTTATCGGAAAATGCGCAGGGGATACAGCAACGGTCATTCTTCCGCCTGAAAAAGCCTATGGAGTTTACCGGAAACAGCTTGTGTTTCCCTTAAAACGCAGCAAGCTGAAACTGGATAGAGAACCGAAGGAAGGCGATTTCCTAACTATCCCGGTAAAAGGCAAAAACTACATGGTAACCGTTTCAGAGGTGACGCCGAAAAAAATCATCGTGGATGGAAATCACCCGCTCGCAGGAGAGACCATCACCTATGAAATTACGATTGTAAAGAATCTGGACGAAGAAGAGAGTCCGAAAGAAGAATAAGAAGCTCATCCAGCTTATAATAAGATACTGCCATCTCTTTTTTCATATCCGAAGGGAGAGCCGCAGAAAACTTAACAGACACATCAGGTATCTCAGGCAGTTCTTCAGAAAGCACCGCAGATGGGGTAACTGCAATCTCATACAGTGCCTGAGATACTGTATCGCAGGATTCCTTTGCGGAAAAACCGCTGACACGGACAGCAAACGGAGTCGCACGAAGTTCAAGACGCGGGATAAGCCGGTTTTTGAGAAGCAGACATAAAACACGGTTTATCTCTTCGCCTGCAAATGTGGATATGACAACATCCCATGTTTCTACCTCCGGCTCTACTCTCAGATGGATTTTTCCGGGCAGGATTTCCCGCGGAAGAGAGGAGAGCAGATCATCTAAAGCATCGCAGACGCCAGATGGAAGAGGCAGAACCGAACGCCCGCGTGAGATGATATCACCTGCAGATTCTGCAACAAGGCGCGAGACTCGTGCACTCCCTCCTGCGCCGCCCCAGAACGGATGTTTGAGTCCGCGGGACACTGCAGACGGCTCAATTAATGCACGGCGGTGCACATCATCGCGGAACAAAAGCCGCCATGTTTTACCCGTAAATGAAAAGACTTTGCCTGCGTCTCCTGCAACAAACCGCGGGTCAAGCGTTCCGACAACAGTTCCGTCAGGAAGTACTGCTGTATATCCTCCTGAGTCGGAAAGAACCGAGAGGAGCGCTTTCCAGTTCGCATGACCGAATTCGGCTTCAGCACGTGTGCCGAACAATAATAAACTGCCGTCGCGGAAAAGATAGCCGGTATCTGTCAGATACTGCAGAAGGTATCTGAGTTTCGACTCAGGTATTTCTGAAAAGGGAGAGAGCCTTTTCAGTGCGGAAATAAGTGCCGGCTCACTTACGGCACGGCGGCTTTTAATCAGGAGAAACAGCTGCTGGAGCAGGACATCATACGGATTCTTTGGCGGTGCAAGGCACTCTGATTTGTGTGCGGCTGCTGCTTCTACCGCTGCTGCTGCGGTTAAAAGTTCACAGGAGTCTTTGAGGATAAATACCATCTCTGCAGGTTTTCTGCGTCGGCCGGTTCGCCCCAGCCGCTGCAGAAATGATGATGCGGAAAGAGGCGGTCCGAAGTTTACCACTAAATCCAGGTTTCCGATGTCGATTCCAAGTTCCATTGTGCTGGTGCATATTACACATGTTCCGCCGTCTGAGGAAAATGCGTCTTCGGCTTCTTTTCTGTCGGATGAAGAGACAGCAGAGTGATGGAGATAGACATGCAGCAGAAGTTCTGATAAGGGCTGATACAGGCGTTCGGCAAAACTTCTGCTGTCAACAAAGATAAGTGCCTTTTTGCCTCGTACAGCCTCTGCTGTTTTTTCAGCAGCCGCATGGAAGTTTCGTTCGAGAATGAAGGTGAAGTGTTTTTTTGAAGGCGGCGCAGGGACTGATACAAGTGTTTTTTTCCGGTCGGGTGCGGAAAACCATTCGAGAAGAAACTCAGGATTTCCAACGGTGGCAGACAGCCCTATGCGCTGCGGATTTTCCTGCGAGATGTGTGTCAGCCGGTCTATGAGGCATTTGAGGTGTACTCCTCTGCTGCTTTCAACAAAGGCATGGATTTCATCTACGATGATAAATCTGAGATGAGTAAATGCATCACAGGAATCAGGAGATGAGAGCAGCACCTCAAGAGATTCAGGTGTTGTGAGGAGAATGTCCGGTTCACTTTCCGAAAAGTTCCATCTATCTGATGCAGAAACATCACCGTGCTGAACAGCGGTTTCAAGTCCTGCCCTTTGTCCCAAATCAATTATCCGGTCTGTCTGGTCGTTGATAAGAGCTTTTAATGGCGAGAGATAGACTGCCGAGAGATGACCTGTCGGGCGTTTCAGTATGGCATCTAAAACCGGCAGGAAAGCAGCTTCTGTTTTTCCTCCGGCTGTGGGTGCGAGAATTATGATGTCACAGCCGGCAGATACAGCTTCGCAGGATTTTTCCTGAACGGGACGCAGCATATCCCAGCCTAATCCGGTGATTAGCGTTTCCTGCAGCGAGGGGTGAAGCTCTTTAAAGACGTTCATGATATGTATGGGTTGTAAGAGAAGGTACTATTCATCCGGCTTACTTAAAAGACCTCAGTAAGCAGCGTACGGAACTCTTCTGCGGACATGGCGCCCGACTCGATGTGAATTACTTTTCCCTTTTTGATGAAAAGAACTGTCGGGATTGAATAGATGCAGAACTCCTGTGCAATTCCGGGATTTTCATCTGTGTTGCATTTGCAGAACTGTATGTCAGGATGTTCTACGGAAAGGGCTTCAAAGACAGGCGCAAAACGCTGACACGGTCCGCACCACTCAGCCCAGAAATCAACAACTGCTTTTTCTGCAGAAAGGATGACTGAGTTAAACGATTCGGAGGTCAGATGAAGGATAGGGGATGATGACACAGGGGTTTTCATGCGTATTTGTATGCAGGATAAAGATAAAGAGGTTGGGGATGAATAGATACGGGGAATTAAAAATCAAAATCGAAAAGCAACTGTTTAATTGATATCCTAAGATAGAGATTTTTGGATTTGACAGTGAACAATGCCGGGCACGCCCTACGGGCGAGTTTGTTAATTACCGCTGAACAGATTAACCATCTCTATTTCAAAAAATAGGCTGAATTATAAATCCAAAAAAAATTAGAATTTCTCCCTCTTAATCCGCTTGCGCATCGTAAAGAAGACAACAACTATGATGATGACAGCGAGGACATAGGCAAAAATCGGGATATACCCAATCGCAAATGACTGACTCATCACAACAAGCGACAAACCTATCAGAATTGCCGCAAAGATGACACCGATAACCAATTTATCAACGGCACTGTTGATAGTGTTGCTCAATTCCCCGACTTCCTTTGCCATGATATCGACCTTCAGTTTTCCTTCGGAAGCCATCTCAAGAACACCGCTTAACTTCTTCGGAACTGCCATTAAGTCCTCAATCTTGGACTTCACTTCCATCATGCGTTTTTCCATATTCTCCGGGCTTTTCAGCTCGTCTGCGACCAGCTTCTTTAAGAATGGTTCAACTTCTTCTACGAAATCAAGCTCAGGGTCAAGCGAGAATGCCACGTCGGACACCAGCATCAAAGCCTTTAACAGCTGCATGATGTTCGGCGGGATTCTGATATTGTAAGTCTGGAACAGATTCTGGATTGAAGATAAAAGACCTGAGAAGTTAACCTGTGTTCCCATCTCCTTAAAGTCCCTTAAAGCGAGATACAGTTCTCCGCGGAACTCATCCAATCCCTCTGCAGGAAGCTTCACGCCGAGATTTTTAACGTATTTGAGGGTTAAGTCGGCATCTCCTCCAAGAATTGCCAAGAGAAGCGAGATGAACTTGTTTCTCATATCCTTTAAGAGAATACCGCAGACACCAAAGTCAAGGAAGATGAGTTCACCTTTCGGAGAGACACGGATATTTCCTGCGTGCGGGTCGCCATGATAGAATCCGTTCTGGAAAATCTGAATCATGAAAGCCTTAAGACCGATTGTTGCCAGTTCCTTCGGGTCAATGCCCTGTGCCCGTATAGTATCAACATCATCACTTCTGCAGCCGGCAACAAACTCCATCGCCAAAAGTTCTTTTCCGGAGTACTCCCAGTAAATCTTTGGAATCTTAATCCGCGGAAGCCCTGAAGCACGCATGTTTCGTCCGAGACGCTCTGCGTTCATTCCGTCTCTGGTGAAATCAAGTTCTTTTCTCACCTGAGTTGCAAAATCGTCTACAAGGGAAACCGGATTGTACATACGAAGTTCCGGCTTCTTTTCTTCCAGCATCTTGGCGATGCTTCTGATAAGAACCAAATCCTGTTCAATCTTATTTCTGATATTCGGACGCTGGACTTTTAAGGCGATGACTGTTCCATCGAGAGTGACTGCACGGTAGACCCGCGAAATTGAGGCTGCTGCAAGCGGTCTTGGGTCGATTGAGGTGAATAAATCACGCCAGTCGGGAATATATCTGTCAAGAGTGGGGATGACCTCGTCAAAGGGCACAACACCGACACGGTCCTGTAATTTTGCGAGTTCCTCGATGAGTTCAGGCGGGAACATCTCGGTTCTTGTACTCATCAGCTGACCGAACTTGACAAAGGTCGGACCCAGTTCTTCTAAGACCATACGTATTCTTGCGTATGAGGAGTAACCGTTCAGGTCTTCATTACTGCTTTTCCTGGTACTTCGTGAGAAGTAAAATCCGGGGAAAAGGTCATTGATGATCTGACCAAATCCGTACTTTATCAGGACTTCGGCAATCTGCTTGTATCGTTTCAGACTTACGCGAGGCATAACTATGTGTATATATTGTTCTTTTATGCACATAATATTACTCTGTCTATTGAGGAGATTCGATAGCGGCACAGCTGCCTGCTGCAGCAGAACAGATAGATAATTGAGGGCGGAAAAACACGCAGAAATTTACACATACCCTCTCAGAAATGTGCCTTATCCGGCACAAATAAATACAATACATCGGATTTCTCTTATGGGAAAGATACTCATTACAATGCTATTTATAGATTTACCGGCAAAAATAATATACGTCCTTAGAGAACTAAGGAAGGATGTGAAAAAATTATGGCACAATATCGCTGTACTGTTTGCGGATATGTTTACGACGAAGACAAAGGCGCAGGTATCATGTACCCGGCAGGAACCAAATTTGAAGCCCTTCCGGACACCTGGAAATGCCCTGTCTGCATGGCTGGAAAAGCCAGTTTCAAAAAGGTGTAATCCTTAATGGCAGCTCGTGAAATAACTGCAAATATCTATTCAGTCGGATGTATTAACTGGGATCTCCGTGTTTTTGACGGAGTTATGCCCACCCCGTACGGAACAAGCAGCAACGCATACGTTATAAAAGGAAGCGAAAAGACTGCTCTTATTGATTCCGGCGAACCGTCAACTGAGACTGAGTTCATCACTAACCTGATGAAACTCGACCTCAATTCTCTGGAATACATCGTATGTCTTCACGCAGAGCAGGACCACTCAGGACTTCTGCCGCTGCTTCTCGATGTTTTCCCGATGGCAAAAATCGTAACCAGTGAAGTCTGCAAAGGTCTTCTTATCTCGATGCACGACTTAAATGAGCCGGAGGAACGCTTTATTGTCGTTGGTGACGGCGAGACGCTGTCTCTGGGAGACAAGACGCTTAAGTTCCATCCCGCACCCAATGTACACTGGCCGGACACCATGTTTGCAGAGGCTGTTGAGGATAAAGTTCTCTTTACGTCAGATTTCCTCGGTGCACACTACGCGACATCAGAACTCTTTTCAGATGATGCAAGCCCGCAGTATCTTGATGCGGTAAAGCGCTACTACTCTGTTATTATGATGCCCTTCAGATTCAGTGTTTTAGAACACCTCGAACGGGTAAAACAAATTAATCCGGCGTTCATCGCACCGTCTCACGGCCCTGTTCTTAAGACACCTGCAAAGGTCGTTGACTTATATGCAGACTGGGCATCAGACAAGGCAGCAAACAAGGTTATTATTGCATACGTTTCTATGCACGGCAGTACGAAGCAGATGGCAGACTTCTTAACCGAAGATCTCATTGAGCGCGGCATTCCTGTGTCTCTTTATAATCTGCTTGAAACCGATACCGGCACCCTTGCCCCTGCATTAGTGGATGCTGCAACGGTTATTATCGCAGCCCCTACGATGCTTTACGGACCGCATCCGGCAGCTGTTAATGCCGCATATCTTGTTCGCGCACTCCGCCCGAAGGCAAAGTATCTTGGAATTATCGGTTCTTTCGGCTGGCACTCTGTTGCTGTTGACTATCTTGCTGAGATGTTAACACCTGTGGGCGCTGAAATGCTTGAGCCGGTTTACATCAAAGGTCTTCCTGATGAAGATGCAATTACCAAGCTGCATAATTTAGCTGATGTGATTGCTGAAAAGCATCAGGGATTATAATCCTTTTTTTGAACCGCCATTCTTCTGCTTTCATCCCGTCAGGCTGTAATACTTTATCTCTTTAGAGTGCATACATTAATTATTACTAATTGGTGTAAGTAATATGCGTGTAGTTATGAAATTCGGCGGCACATCCGTCGGGGATGCATCAGCCATCAGAAAAGCTGTTGCTATAATTAAGGAATCGCACGATAAAGGAAACGAAGTTGCTGTTGTCGTCTCAGCAATGACAAAGGTAACCGACCAGATTATCGATGCTGCAGAACACATAATAGCCGGAGCAGAAACCGGATTTCTTGATACATTTATCACTCAGCTTAAAACACGCCATATCGACACCTTAAAAGAGGTAGCCCCTGACTATGTCGATGAAGTAACAGCCCACCTCGAGATTCGTCTCGAGCGTCTCCGCGATATGCTTGCTGCAGTCGGAAACTTACGTGAACTCACAGCCCGTTCCCGTGACTATATCATCTCCATCGGCGAAAAATTATCAGCGCCCATTGTTTCTGCTGCACTGCGGCAGATTGGAATCTCTTCATTTCAGATAAGCGGCTGCGATGCAGGTATCTTAACCGACGGACTTCACGGAAATGCAACCGCACTTCCGGAAAGCTACCCGCGCATTGCAGAACGCATCGGAAGCAGACTGGGGGCAGAAATTCCAGTCATCCAGGGCTTTGCCGGCTGTTCACTGGATGGATCTGTTGCAACGCTTGGAAGAAGCGGTTCTGACTACTCAGGAGCAATCATCGGTGCTGGTATTGATGCAGATGAAGTCATTATCTGGACTGATGTCGACGGTGTTATGACCACAGACCCGCGTATGATTCCCGAAGCACGTGTCATTGACACCATCTCATTCATGGAAATGATGGAGATGTCCTACTTCGGCGCAAAAGTCATCCACTCCCGCGCTCTTCTGCCGGCCATGGAAAAAGACATTCCGGTCTATGTCAGAAACACCTTCAATCCAACACACCCGGGAACTCTTATCAGCCGCGAGACTCATGCTGATAAGCGTATTGTAAAAGCAGTATCTCTTATCAAAAACAGCTGCCTCATCTCAGTTACCGGCTTTGCAACCGGAAGACCGGGTGTAGCAGGCGAGATTTTCTCTGCCCTCGCAGATGCAGAAGTAAACGTCATGCTCATCAGTCAGGGTTCATCTGAACTCAATATCTCGATGATTATCACCGAAGAGGAAGAAAAGAGAGCAGAAGTTGCATTAAAGAAGATTCAGGACAAAGGCTTTATCAAACGCTGCACCTTCTCAAACGATGTGCAGGTCGTATCTGTTGTGGGTTCCGGCATGCGCGGAACTCCGGGAACGTTAGCACGCATCTTCAAAAGCTTAGGAGAACAGAGAATTAATGTTCTCATGATTTCACAGGGTTCAGAGGTCAATGTCTCCTTCGTCGTAAACGGAAATGACGGTCTAAAAGCTGTCCGCGCCATTCACGATGAGTTCAAATTAGACGAGGAAGAGTAAAGATGGCATACTCATACAAAGATGCAGGTGTTGACATCGATTTAGAAGCTGACGGTGTTAAATCCCTCATCAAAATGTTATCATACCGCAGATGCGGCGAGCACGGTATGGTAGGTGATGTCGGGCACTTCTCTGGTCTGATTGATTTCGGAGACAAGGTCTTATCCTTATGTACGGATGGAGTCGGCACCAAGATGCGTGTTGCAGACGACTTAAAGGACTGGCACACGGTCGGTATCGACTGCATGGCAATGAACGTCAACGACATGTATGTGATGAACATCGAGCCGGTTGCCTTCGTAGATTACATCGCAACGGAAGGCATTGACAAGGAACAGAT
>DALTWR010000240.1 GCA_029986975.1 Methanocorpusculum sp. | reverse complement strand
GACTGGTGTTATCCGGGTTCTCTTCAATAAAACCCGCGAAGGATTTGCTGAGGCGGAAAAAATTATTCCCGATGAAGTAATCGGCGTGAAAGGAAAACTTGCCCCTCCTTCTCCCGGCGGGATGTCAAGTTCTATGCTTTTTGCAGATACGCTTATCCGCCCTGATATTCCGTTAGGTCATACCTTCTCTCCGCCGAAAGAGCCTGCAAAGATTGCAATGATTTCCGATGTGCATGTCGGAAGCAATACGTTTCTTGAGGATTCATGGAATCGTTTCCGCGACTGGATGGAGGTTCATCCGGAAATCGGGTATCTGTTAATCGACGGCGATGTAGTTGACGGAATTGGTGTGTATCCGGACCAGGATAAGGAGCTGCACATTAAAACAATTTATGAGCAGTATGACCGTGTCGGTGAGATGCTTTCTGAACTTCCGTCTCATCTTCAGATTATTTTAGCGCCGGGAAATCACGATGCGGTACGTGGGGCTGAGCCGCAGCCGGCTCTTCTTGAAGAGTTCCGCACGAAGTTTCCGAAGAATGTCACCTTTGTTGAAAATCCGAGTCTCGTAAGTATTCAGTCGGTAAAAACGCTGATGTATCACGGACGAAGTATTGATGACCTTATCAAGTTTATTCCGCAGGCTTCGTATTATGAGCCGGGAGTAGTTATGGAGGCGATGCTTCAGCGGCGTCATCTCGGTCCGATTTACGGTCAGAGAACACCGCTTCTGACAACAGAAACCGACCATCTCGCTATTCGTGAGGTTCCTGATATTCTTCATACCGGACATATTCACATCAGCGGGACAACGATGTATCACGGTGTTTTAGGGGTGAATGCAGGTACGTGGCAGTCGCAGACGTCTTTCCAGAAACAGATGAATATCGATCCGACTCCTGCAGAAACGGTTGTGGTGGATTTATCTACGCTTTCTTATGAGAAGTTCTGTTTCTTAGGAAGAGATGCCGGGGATGTAAGTGTGGGGCTGTAAGGTTTTAAAAAATGTGTTGTTCTGTGATTACGCAGATTATTCCTGAGTGTAGAACTTAAAGAAATCAAGATACATAGGAACAATATCATCTCTGCTCGCTGATGCAACAGGATGGAATCCATATGAAGAATAGAATCCTACAGCACCTGATTTTGCATCAACTGTGATGAATCGACCCCCCTCAATCCATACTGCATCACGTGCCGTTTCAAAAAAATCTCCCATAAGTTCTTTTCCGAATCCCTGATGCTGATATTTTTTATCGACTGCAAAGCGGGCGAGTTTAATTGCAGGATATTTTTGATAGGGATAATCAGCTATTTTATCAGAGAGTTCAATTCTTCCTCTGTGAAGTGTATCGGGAACAACTGTATAAAATCCGATAAGATGTTCTCCGAAATACATAAGTCTGGTAACAGAGAGCCAACTCTTCTGATTTTTCAGCGCATCATTTTTCAGATAGTCGTTGAGGTCATCATCTCCACAGTCAAAATCGTTAAGATAGACACTCTCATCTAATAACTTCACAGAGTACTTCATTGATGCTTACTCGTTTAGAGGGGTTTTCCGGCTGCTTTTCTTCGTTCTTTTACGTCTCTGATTAGTGCAAGTCCTTTTTCTGTGAATGTTGGATTTGCCATATATTCATCAAAGTCGCGTGCATCCTCTCCTTCAAGAATGAGCCCTAATTCTATTGGACGTGCCATAGTAAGATTATTATTTGTTTTGACAAATGAATAAGTTTTTGAAGATACGCTCACTCTGGATTGATGAAGAAAAGCAGTGGTATTTCTCAGTCACTGACGTTGTACACGTATTAACCGACAGTGTAAATCCCTGTGATTACTGGTTCAAAATGAAAAAACGGGTTCAGTCTGATGACGGAATTGAGTT
>DALTWR010000239.1 GCA_029986975.1 Methanocorpusculum sp. | reverse complement strand
AGTTCCCATGAGATTTCAAGGATGGTAAACAGCATTACCTTGTTTATTTGTCATGTATCATTATAAATAAAACGCAAACCACATCTTCCATGTCCGTAAGGAATAATGCTAAAAAAGTTTCAGAGGTTCTGTTCAATATACTCTGAAATCTTCGGAACAGAAACAGCGCCTACCGGAATCACTTTTTTATTCAGAAGAATAATCGGAAGCGGCGGGTGTTCTTTCATCACAATCTCTTTTACCCATTCGGGGATGCCGTTATCAAGAGAAACGAGTTCGACGGATACTTTATCGCCGTATTTTTCATCGAGTGCTTTTTTCAGTGCCGGGAATGCGAACGAGAGTTTTTCCTTTTCAAAACACTCCTCAAGTCCGCAGGTACGTTCTGCGTTGCACGGAAAAGGACCGCACGGGCGATACGTAAATCCGACTACTTCAACTGTTATCTGACTCATATATTACTATACGCGCTGAAAGAAAAAAAAGATTGTCAGGTATCTGTCTGATTATTTTGTAAGCGGCATGTTCCAGGAAGTTTCATTTTCCAACACAAACTTCCATTCATCGCGGTATGCTTCTCCTGCATCCCAGACCTGCTGAAGAACAGATTTGTCTCCGCTTAACGAGTAGGCATTGATTGCCGCAACAATTTCTTTATCAAGACATCCTTCAGCCTGCTGTTCGCCGTTGTGCGGTCCGCGGGTAAATCCGCCCCCTACGGGGTCGCACGATACAAACACATCAGCGTCGAGCAGGACCTTAACTGCAGACCAGAGATACGGCGGGCGAAACGCCCCGCGTCTCCAGTACTGTTCGAGTTCGGTTTTTCCCTGCACCGTACAAAGATTCATTGAAATCATATCTGCATAGGGGGAAACTTCGCGGATTGATTTTGCCATATCCTCCATTGCCTCACGCTCGGTAAGGAAAAGCGGTTTCATCATCAGATACGCCTTAACAGCAGCGCCGCATTTGTGCGCAGTCGCTGCTGCCTCTTTGAAGTCTTCGAAGGTGTTTCCTTTGTCGATGGATTTTTCCCGGATAGCATCATCTGTTGTCTCAAGACCCATGGCTATGGTAAGCGGGTGCGGCTGACCTGCGTCAAGGTTTTCTAAGAGGCGTGATATGGCATCTTCAGTGACATACTCGCATCTCGATTCTGCAACGAGCGGTTTTCCTTTGAAGAACTCACCGAATGTATCAAGCACTTCAAGGGGGACTTCGCGGGAATCGAACACACTGCCTGAGGTAAATATTTTTCCCAGTTCATACTCATCGGGTTTAAAGTTCTCGCCAAGCCATGAGACCTGTGCTTTCATGTGGGAGATGAGTTCATCGCTTGTGTCGCGGTCATTTTTGTATCCGCACATTCTGCAGCGGTTCCATGAACATCCGCCGGATAAGAAAATCGCGGTCAGCGTTGACTTTACCTCTCCAAAGAATCTGTCCTGTCCTTTCCATGAGGCAAGGGGTTTTATTGGTCGTTCCATTTATTGATACCTCTGAATAATTGTTTCATAAATTTCTACTGCCTTATGTAACTGAGTGATGCTGACTTTTTCATTTATGCCGTGAACGGTGGATAATTCTCCGGGTCCGTACTCTATTGCATTGAATCCGGAAAGCCGCAGTGCTCTCGCGTCAGATGCTGCCCACTGAACCATTGGTCTGCACTGAATCTGATACACACTGCTTACTGCATCGCAGGTTGTTCTGACAAGCTTTGAGTCAGGAGATGTCATTGATGCTTCGGCTGCCGCATAGATGTCTATTCCGGCAGATTCCGGAAGGCGGTTTTTGATTTCTGCAGAAACTGTTTCAACCGTGACGCCCCAGGGAATGCGCATATCTACATCGACAACACATTTCTGTGCAACGATGTTTACCC
>DALTWR010000238.1 GCA_029986975.1 Methanocorpusculum sp. | reverse complement strand
GGATAAAACGTCTTCTATCAGAGCAGAAAAAATACGAAACGCAGGAAACCTTTCGGCAAAGCACATATTCATGATGGGACTTTCTGCAGAACATCTCCCAAACATCATGCAGACGTTATCCCCCTTTACCGCAGAAGAGACAAAAGAACTCTGCCCTGACCTCTGGGCAACGCAGGAAAAACTTGAATTTGAAAACTTTGCAGCAGCCTTAGAGACCGCAGAAGAAGCACTGTATTTGTCGTGCGCAGAAACGGGTACGACAAAGCGGCTTGTGCCCTCGCCGTATCTCAACCGTCTTGAAAAAGGAGAGGTAAAACTGGTTGATGTGCCGTCTCCTGAAATAACGCACTCGAAGTGGTACGACCAGATAACAGCAGGGAAAAGGCTTACCGCAGACGCTTGTACAGATACTGATGTTCTCGTCGGCATCTCTGATGCAGAGTCATTGTGCCGCCGCATTACTGCAGAGCTGACGCCGGAACTCTATAACCCCTCATTTTCAAAACCCGCAGAAAATGATGATGGGGATGATGCCCTCACAGATGTGATGACATCATTCCGCGAAGAAGACGCTGCTGCACTGCAGCCGCAGTTTGCAGCTGCGTATGAGTCAGCGTCGTTTTCTCCGACGACACTTGAAACCTACAACACCTGTCCGTATAAGTGGTTCTTAAGACATCATCTGAAACTCTACAATGCAGGTGAAGCTCTCGCAGAATACTCGCTTACCGGAACGGTGGTTCATAACGCACTGCAGGAGTTCATCGAAAAGCATCATGACCTCTTAACCGAAGAGAAAAAAGAGGAGGCATACAGCACCTTAAAAGATATTGTCGCACGGAAGTTTGACGAGTACCCGCTTAAAAAACCTTCGTGGGATGCAGCGAAGATGAAGTTTTTGGATGAACGGGTACCGGAGATAAATATTCTGCGGAAGTTCATCGAAGATGAAATCGCAAGAGCCGGAACATGGGATACTGATGAAAAGTATCTTGAGATGAAACTGGAAACTGAGATTTCCCGCGGGGATAAGAAACTCAAAATCTATGGCAAAGCAGACAGAGTTCTCAGAAATGGCAATGATATTACTATCATAGATTACAAGACCGGCGACTCATTTGCAAAGAGTAAGAAAAAAGAAAAACTTCTCCAGATTCCGCTCTATCTGGAAGCGTGCAAAACACAGCTGTCTAATGAGGAGGGGTGCGAGATAACACCTGCTGACGGATTCTATCTGCAGATGAAGCCGGAAAAGTATGAACAGGTGCCGATTTTCAAGCACGGTAAAAATGCTGACATCGCTGAAGAGTTTAAAGAGGCATACGAAAAAGTCCTCACGCGTGCTTTTGAGATTGCTGATAACATGAAATGCGGCATCTGTACTCCTCCGCCCGGAGTCTGTGATGATTCCTACTGTGAATATGCTGCTGTCTGTCGAAAAGAAGTTAAAGAGAGGTGGTCGTAAATGTCTGAACTGAATCTGACACCCGCACAAAGTGAAGCTCTTGACATCTCACACCGCCGCTGCTGCGTGACAGCTTCTGCCGGAACTGGAAAAACATTTGTTCTGACACAGAGATACCTGCGGCATCTGAAAGCGGGTGTTTCTGCAGGCAAGATACTTTGTCTTACGTTTACGGAAAAGGCTGCTGCTGAGATGCGGGAAAAAATAGAGCGTGAGGTGAAAAAAGCTATCGATGATGCAGATATAAAGATGGCTGCAGGTGAGATGCCAGATCTTTCTGATACTGAGTATCGGAATCTGCAGGCAGCACTGAAAGATATTCACCGCTGCACAATAAGCACCTTCCACGGATTCTGCTCCTCGGTCTTAAAGGAGTTTCCGATTGAGTCAAAAACGCCGCTTGGCTAGGCGGGTATGGACAGGCTTGCCGCGCGGGAGCTGGTGG
>DALTWR010000237.1 GCA_029986975.1 Methanocorpusculum sp. | reverse complement strand
TGCCGCGATTGGAAATTCCGGCTCTACCGGATTTAATGAGCTGAAACACATTCTTGGAGATGTCAGCTCAAAGACATTATCCTCAACCTTAAAGGAACTCGGAAACCATCATCTGGTTGAACGGAAAGTAAATCCGGGAACACCCCCGACCGTTTCATACTCTCTGACGGTTTCCGGATGGGAACTTAGAGAACTCCTGATACCTATTCTTGAATGGGCAATTAAAAACGGAGAAAAGGAAGAAGAAAACTGCCCCATACAGTTCAGCAGGGGTGGTTCTTTGAAAAATCATTCTCAACACTAATCAGGAGGGAAATACATACACTATAGTATGAACTGGTACGGGAAATGTGGTTCATACAGCATAACACCTGAAGTCTGTGCAGAAAACGCAGCATCTGATGATTTCAGTACTCTCTGCAGCTATCAGGACCTTATCGATGCAGGTCTGATTCAAAGCCGCGCAGAGTATCTTGCAGCGCTTAGAAAGGTTACCGTCTATCTCGCAGAAAAAGGCATTGCAGAAGCACTTTCTGAAAAAGACGCAGCCCTTCTTCAGATGGTGCGTATGTTAGATGAACTGGACAACGTAATCAATCTCTTAACTGAACGAATCCTCGAATGGCATCAGGCAACAACGCTTTCCTCATCCCGAAAATATTCACGCGCAGGAACCGATAAATTTCTGCTGAACCTTGCAAAAACCGCAAGCCCTGCAATGAAATCCTCTGTACGCGAGGTTTTATCTCTGACATCTCTTCGCACCAGAATGATGAAAGAAGTCTCATCCGAAGCGAATGCAGTAATTCCTAATATGAGCGCATTAGTTGGAGGTCTGGTTGCCGCCCGTCTTGTTTCCCGCGCCGGAGGTCTTGTTAAAATTTCCCGCATGGCAGGTTCTTCCATTCAGGTTCTTGGTGCTGAGTCAGCCCTATTCTCTCACATTCGTGCAGGTTCACCTTCGCCGAAGCACGGTTTAATTTTCCAGCACCGAAGAGTGCATAATGCACCGCGCAGTGTCCGGGGGAAAGTTTCCCGTGTGCTTTCCGCAAAACTTGCTGTAGCTGCCCGTCTCGATTTGTTTAGAGGAGAGCTTGCACCCGATTTTATTGACGATGCAAATACAAAGATTGATTCTCTGATGGAGGAAAGCAAATGATTGACTGTAATGGCACTCTGGTTTCCGAAGGCAAAGGCGGCGTTTACGGCGAAAAGATGCTCAACGGATATCGTGTGTGGGACCCGTACCGCAGCAAACTTGCAGCCCTCTGGTATTTAGATAAAACAACTGACATTTCTAAAGATGATGTCGTGCTCTATCTCGGAGCAGCGAACGGAACAACGGTTTCTCATGTGGCAGATTATGCGGAGTCCGTTTACGCGATTGAGTTTGCGCCCCGTCCGATGCAGGATTTACTTGAGGTTTCCAAGCGCCGCAAAAATATTATTCCGATTTTTGCGGATGCAACACGCCCGAAAGAGTATGCAGGTTTTCTTGAACCTTCAGATCTGCTCTATATGGATGTGGCTCAGCCGAATCAGGCGGCGATTGCTGTTAAGCATCTGCCGTTTTTGAAGAAGGGCGGAAGACTTATTCTTATGCTTAAGACCCGCAGTGTTGATATCAGAAAGACTCCGGAAGAAGTGTTTAATGAGTCGTGCGCAGAACTTTCTGCCGCGGGACTTTTGATTGAAAAAAGCTGCTGGCTTTCTCCGTATCACATTGACCATGCTGCTATTGTGTGCAGAAAAATATAATCTCTTTTTAGACGGCAGCTGCTGTTCTCTTAATCGATTTTTGAAGTGACTGATTTGTAAGATTTGGATTTGATGCTGAGGCGGGCTGTGAGACTTTGGTGACAGTTTGGTGACACTTTTGTGACAGTTTGTGTTTTTGAATCTCTTTGATTT
>DALTWR010000236.1 GCA_029986975.1 Methanocorpusculum sp. | reverse complement strand
ATGGTAAATGTTGTCTGTGTAATATTTATAATGATAGAACCGCGAATAAACGCGATTTTGTTTCAGCAATTTTCACCGAACAGACCAATAACCTCTATTTCAGATAAGGTTTAGATAAGAGGCAGAATAGTTACATAAAGAGAATAAATAAACGAATTGAAGCGCTAAAAAAAAGGGTTTATTTTCTTCCCTTATATTCCTGAACGTATGCGTATGCGTCTGCTAAAATCTCAGTAAGAGCGTCGCCGCATCCGTTCTTTAAGTCCATCGGATGGAGGTTTCCTGCTGCATAGGTTGATTCAAGTTCGGCATAGGATGCAAACTCCAGGTCTCCGCCGAACTTTTCCGGACGGTGGATAGTAAACGTGTCCATTCTCGGAAGAACACAGTATCTGATAATCTGTAATATCGGGTTGTTCTCAACTTCCGGCGGGCAGAAAGCTTTTTTCATCTTACGCTTGATATCTTCCGGAGAGTCAGCAACTGAAATGACATTTCCTTTAGAAGAAGACATCTTTTCACCGTCAAGACCGTTGATAATCGGTGTGTGGATACATACCGGCGGTTTGCAGCCGATGTGCGGAAGGTGTTCGCGTCCTAACATGTGAATCTTTCTCTGGTCAATGCCGCCTACAGCTGCATCAACGTTTAAGGTCGGAAGGTCAACGACCTGCATTACAGGATATACCATCTGGGAAACCATCGGGTTATCCATGGCACGACCTACTTCATCCATGCTTCTGGTTGCACGGTTTAAGGTAATCTCCTGACAGAGAGTCAGAACGCGGGTCATACATTCAGGTGTAAGCTGCACATCAGTACCTAAAACAAACTCAGCACCTTTCAGTCCGACTGCTTCAATGCATGCTTTGTTATAGTCTGCAAGTTCTTTAATCTGTTCAAAGGTTCCTTTTCGATTCAGATATGCGTGCAGGTTGGCAATGAGGACAACAATGTCAAATCCTGCGTTTTTCATGTCAATGAGTTTGTTGATGGTGACAAGGTGACCTAAGTGAATCTCACCGCTTGGTTCATATCCGGTATAGACACGTTTTACTGGTTTTGCGAGAAGCGCACGAAGCGCTTCTTCGTCAACAATCTCTGCAGTATTTCGTGTGACGAGTTCAAATGCGTCCATGGGGATATATATTAGTTCTATATACTGATAAAAGATGTGTGACACTGTGTACACTATAACATGCTTATTTTATGGCATCAGCGGTACTGGATGCTTTTTTCCTCATATCATCTCAAACTATATGATGCAGTTTTTGCCTGGGGCAGTGAATAGTTAAAAAAGGATGAAGCAGGGCATATCAGCCCTGAGCAAGAGATTTTTTCTTACTCTTTTTTCTTCCGTGATGCAAGTTTTGCAGCGGCGACAATTACTGCTAATGCAATAATCACACCTATCAGAATCGCGACAGCGCCGCCTGCAGGATTTTCACCGTCACCTAATGCATAGTCAGGCATGGGTGCGTTCCACTGAATGGGGTCATTTTCTTCGCCTGCAACTTCATCACCGGTTGCCGGTGCAAAGACTTCTTTTTGTCCTTCGTTTATGAGGAAGGTACTGTCAAGTCCGTCCGGGTTTGAGGAGGCAAAAAATGCCGCGCATCCGCCGACAACAACCGCTGCGATAAGTCCTACGATGAGTACTTTTTTAATTGATACTGGTTTTGCCTCACTATTTCCGGTAAGGTCAGGGCGTACTTTGAAGATGATTGCGACAATGACTGCGGTAATCACTCCTTCGATTGCGCCAATAATTGCATGGTAGATGAGCATTACCGGAAGACCGATGTTAAGCGGGATTGCACCGACAATAGCTAACTCAACGGCACAGCAGCCGGCGGCGATTACGCAGGCAAGCCAGCCGGCAATGCCTGCAGAAAGCGGGCGCGGCAGTTTTTTCT
>DALTWR010000235.1 GCA_029986975.1 Methanocorpusculum sp. | reverse complement strand
GACTCCTCATCTCAGGCGTCGTCTTACTTGCGGTCATCGCAGCCGCAGGATGCGTTGGCGACACCGAACTTACAGGACCTGCAGACACTCTTTACCTCGGAAACGTCATCACCATGGATGACAAAAATCCGACCGCAGAAGCGGTAGCCGTAAAAGACAGCAAAATTCTCTTTGTCGGCTCAGCAAAAGATGCAGAAAAGTACTGTGATGCAGACACAGAAGTAATCGACTACGGAGAAAACTCCATCTATCCGGGATTCATGGAAGCACATATGCATGTAAGCCTTGCAGGAATGCGTGATTACGGCATGTTTGAGTTATCATCCGGTGCACCCTTAGAAGAAAACGTCAAAGAACTGCAGAAATACGTTCAGGAACATCCCGGACAGAAAGTTTACATCGGTTACGGCTGGACACTCGCCGACAAAGAACCGACTGCAGCTATGATTGATGCAGTAGTCTCTGATGTTCCGGTAATTCTCCAGACCAGAGGCGGTCATGAGGCATGGGTTAACAGTAAAGAACTTGAAATCTTAAACTACTCTCCTGAATACATCAAAGAGATGGGTCCGCAGCAGATTCACGTTGATGCAAACGGAAAACCAACCGGATTCATTCAGGAACTGCCGGCAATTAAACTGGTAAATCAGCTTCCGTTCACCCTTGAAGAGTTAAAAGGATTCGTTCTGAAATGGCAGGAGAAGACACTTGCAAGCGGCTTTACCGCCGTTTGTGATGCTGGTATTGAACTCTGCGGAGACAGTATTTATCAGGCAATTTCCGAACTTGAGGCGGAAGGAAAACTGAAAATCCGTATCTATGGATTATCTCTGGTAAGAGATAACACCGACACTCCGGAGGAAGACATGGCTCGTATTGCAGACCTTGCAAAGAAGTATGATTCTGAGCACTTCAAAATCATCGGTGCAAAAATCTTCTTAGACGGAGTTACTGAGACTCACACCTCATGGCTGCTTGAGCCGTATGTTGATATGCCGGAGTCAACCGGAGTCCAACGCTTCAACGATGTTGACAAGATGGCTGCCCTCATGACTGCTGCAAACAAGTACGGTATGCTTGTTCACGGTCACGTAATGGGTGATGGTGCGGCACACGCATTTGCATCCGCTGTTGAAAAATCTGTCAAAGAAACCGGAAACTATGACCAGAGAAACGCAGCAGCACATATTGAGCTGGTTACCCCTGAAGACAAGGAGCGTTTCGGAAAATACGGCATTATAGCTGTCTCTTTCTATCAGATGTCTCCAAAGATTCCGGGCATGGCTGGCGTTGAACCGCGTGTCGGTGCTGAAAGAGCAAAGATGATTTGCGGCGCACAGTCCTTCATTGATGCAGGCGCTGTTGTTGTCGGTCACTCGGATTATCCAATCTCTCCGTTAGAGAATGTGCCGTTTGCAGTGTACACCGCTGTTACCAGAGAGATGCCTCTTATGGAGGCTGAACCTGCTATAAATCCGGATGAGAGATTATCCAGAGAGGATGCCTTAAAAGCACTGACATCAAATGTCGCATACATGTGGCATGAAGAAGACCGCATGGGAACTCTTGAAGCAGGAAAACTTGCAAACATGGCAGTCTTCGCGGTTGACTTCGTACATGACGATTTAAATATAGTTGCCGCTTCCCTGCTGCTTGACAATGTGGCAACTATCGTTGACGGTAAGGTTGTGTATTCAGCTGAGCCTCTGAAGATGACTGATGAAGAGTATGAAAAGTTTATGAATCTGCTTCCGGAACTGTATGAGTTTTGGGCAGCGGATGAAGGCGGACTGTAAGTATACAGCCAGCCCTTTACTTTTTTTCGCAGCTGTTCAGCCCCTTGTTTTGAAATATAAACGGTTACAAAAGAGCTGAACGGTTACAAAATATCTAAAACAACAAAATAGTGGACCCGCTGGAATTCGAATCCAGGATCTCCGC
>DALTWR010000234.1 GCA_029986975.1 Methanocorpusculum sp. | reverse complement strand
GAAATAGGTGAGTTTCCCGCATCAATTCCTTCTGAGAAAAGTTTTACCGTAAATGAATCCAGCGTGATATGCTGCAGAATATTATTAAATCCGCCAATAGTAACTTTTAACGGCGAACCGTCCTGCTTAATTTCAAGATTAGAAATCTCAACATTAACCTTCAGCGTATCTCCGTCACCAATATCAATCGAATCAAGCGGGAGTACAGCAGTACCGGATGAGAAATCAACCATCTCAGCAGCCGCCGCAGCTCCGGTGAAAACCAGAAGCACAGCAAAAACAGCAGCCGCCAAACCTAACGCAACACATTGTCTCATAGTCTATAATTATACACCTTAAAGACTGTTAAACATTATGCTGAAAATACACCGAAAGCCGCGCGCATACAGACAGCAAACACCGCTGCCTGACACCCTCATAAATCAAGTGCATTTTCATTCAGCAGAAAATCATAGATACTAAGAGTAGTAATCCCCGCATCATCATGCCGGACATGAATCCTGCTGCCAAACCGTTTCCTCATCTCCTGAAAAGATATCAACCAAACCGCCCGCATATTCATCATAAAAAATCACCCTTGCCGAAAAACACCTGCTGACAATTTCCGTCCAAACGGACAAAAATTGTCAGTTCATAAGGTCACACTCCGCCCCGTCTAATCCAAACACTCATAACCTCTCCCGCAAAATAGTATATCATCATTATGCCGGATAAACAAACCCGAAAAGAACGTTCTGCAGAAGCATTCGCCGAGATGCTTGACCCGAAAAAGTCTACAAAAGACCTTGCTGCTGTTCTGATATGGCTCGTTCTCGCTATTCTAACCATCTATATCCCGGGCATCAATGAATCATTTATCCGTGTCATCTTTACCATCCCGGTAATTCTCTTCATTCCGGGATACGCATTTATCGCCGCCCTTTTCCCGAATAAGCATAAGAAAGCAGAAGGGTATGACGAGGACATGGAGATTATCTCTGATGAGAAAACCATCGAAGAAGCGAAGGCTAAGCCGAAAAAGAAAGGTTCGGGCATCGGGGGAATTGAACGGTTTGCATTATCTGTCGGTCTTTCGATTGCGATTGTTCCGCTCATCGGGTTTGTCCTTAACTATACGCCGTTTGGCATCAGGCTTGAGCCGATATTAATTTCTCTTACGGCATTTACCGTTGTGATGGTGCTTATTACACTCTACCGCAGAGCAGCCCTTCCGGAAGAAGAACGGTTCCGCGTTCCGTTTGAACGCGTTGTCCCTTCGATTAAGGAGGAACTGTTTCCGGCAAAGGGTCAGAAGAAACTGGATAAGGCGCTTTCCGTTATTCTGATTGTGGCAGTTGCTGCCGCTGTCTGTGTGGCTGTCTTTGTAATCGCATTTCCGCTTGACGGGGAAAAGTTTACTGAGTTCTATGTCTTAGGACATGATAAGATGGCTGATGATTATCCGGATAAGTTCCCCGCAGGTTCAGAACAGTTTGTGTGGGTCGGCATCGGCAATCATGAGTATCGGGATGTCACCTACACAGTTGAAACACTTCTTCTGAATGCTGAGTGGGATGATGCGACGAACTCTTCGGTGATTCATGCATCAAAACCGCTTGATTCATATCAGGTCTTTGTTGCAGACGGCGAGACGTCGCTTGAGCAGTACAACTTTACGGTGAATGATAGAGGATATAACCGTCTTGAGTTCCTGCTCTATAATGAGACAGTGCCCGCAGCTGGTGCTGATGCGCAGACGAAGATTGATTCTGCGTACCGCGATTTACATCTGTGGATTAAGGTGACGTAAGGTCTTAAGGCCTGGGTAATTTCGGGATGCGCTGAATCAGGCATTTCATCTTTTTTGCGGATTGATTTCTGTTGGTATGCGTATAGCATCATTTGATATTACTGCATCTATGGGTATAGTAATTATTGGATTTTACTATGTGTATAGTCATAGTA
>DALTWR010000020.1 GCA_029986975.1 Methanocorpusculum sp. | reverse complement strand
GCCTGAGATTCGCCTGCAAAGGCGCCTGCAATACATTCCTGTGTATTCATGTCTTTTATATTAGGGCGGCGCGCTGATAAAGTTTTTGAAACAGGACATTTTTGGCGAATTAAAAAAAGGTAAGAAAAAACACGAAAATCTCTGCAGTACGGTCTTAGTTGCTGAAACCGGATTAGGAAATAATTCCAAATATTTGTATACAAACTGTAGACAAAATGTACACAAATTTTAATATATTGCACATTAAAGTAAACATTAAATAGTGGAAAAATTATAAAAATTATTTAATGAATTTGAAAGAGACTGCTGATATTGACAGACCGCGGGAGAAACTCATGAAACGCGGAGCAGCAGCGCTCGAACTTCATGAACTTATTGCTGCCATCATAGGAAGAGGAACTGTTGGATGTGATGCAATACAGATTGGAAAACAGGTCGGAAATATTCTCATGGAAAAAACCTATGAGACAACAACAGAAGACCTCTGTGATATTAATGGCATGGGAACTGCAAAAGCCTGCCAGATTGTTGCCTCACTCGAACTTGCGAGAAGATTTCCGCCGCCAAAGATTCGCCGCGCATTGATTAACAGACCAAGCGATGTACTGCCGTTTGTAGCACAGTACCGCTATGAAAAACAGGAAAATCTCATCGTCATCTCCTTAACCGGGGCGCATGAGGTAATTAACATCCGACTTATTACCCGCGGAATTCTGGACAACTGTCAGGTACACCCCCGAGAGATATTCGCGGATGCCATATCAGACCGTGCAGCGGCAATCATTATCGTCCATAATCATCCGTCCGGAAGACTTGAACCGAGCAAACTTGATATCAGTATGACTCAGGTTATGAAACGCTGCGGGCAGCTCTTAGGCATCCCCGTGCTTGACCACATTATTGTGGGTCCCGAGGACGGCTATGTTTCAATCCCGGACGAGTGAAAAGTCTGCCGTAGAAATTTACGATAAAGCCCACAAGGACTGCTGCAACAAGAGAACCCTCACGGATTCCTACAATGCACTGCAGAGATGCAAATGAAACTATTGCAGCGGCAGCAACAATTATGCAGTCAAAACCTATTTTGACATGCCCAAAGTTCTTTTTGGCAACCTTTGATATAATCCGCACAAGAAAATCTCCGGGCATCATGACAAAATCCGCTTTAATCAGGAGAAAGATGCCGAAGGCGAGAACAACACAGCCTGCAAGCATAATCAGAAACTGCTGCCAGTATGCATCCAAAAAAGCGCCGGATAACAGATAGTTATTCAAATCAATGAACGCGCTGAAGAGAAACAGTCCCGGAATCTGTAAGACATACCATTTCTTAAAGTCCTTTTTTAGAATCAGAATCTGGAGAAGAACAAATACCATATTCATGATAAAGGTGATTGTCCCCATCGAAAGAGGCGTTACAACACTTAACACAAACGGCAATGAGGAGATAGGAGATGTTCCTAAATCAGCTGCTACCGAGAGAGCAACTCCAAGCCCCATTATGTAAAGCCCGGAGATAAAAAGAAGGATACGAAAAGGAATTGATAATGCCGTCTTGTTCACCGGTTTGCTTTGGAACACTGACCGCAGGCTTTACAGACTTCCAGTGCCGGAGTAAACTCTGCGCCGTTTTTGCAGAACGGCGGAATGTCTGCTGCATCACGTCTGAAATAGACGTGCGGCACAAGTGAGATATGAGTGTATGTTCCAACAGGCAGATTCAGCGCGTCAGCGATGTGTTTTTGCAGACAGACAAGGGCATACATGTTTGAGCCTGCAGCAGATAACATATCGTTACTTCTGAAGATGATTTTCATATCGAGTTTTCCGTTTCTTACAACGCACTGCACAAGCTGCAGACAGGGGCAGTCATTGAGTGATTCATCCACCGGAGGACACCATGTTATAGCTAAAGCACGTCTGCTTTCCGGATTTGCTGCAAGTTTATCGATGATGTATTGTATCTGGTCCTGATGGATTTCTCCGTTCATCTCAAGTCCGCATCCCCAGTCAAACAAACGTCCGTGATAGTCATACTCAAAGACAGCGTCAGAACCGCAAATCAGGTTCTTTGCATACTCTTCCAAAAATGATTCCTTGAATCTGGAGGCAGATGAAACCATGGGAGATTCAAGCGGTGTTTCGACGGTGATGCAGATTTCATCCGTCTCCATGGTTTCTTCTCCATTCTCGGTTTTTAAGTAATATCCTTTTTCAAGAATATAGCGGACCACAAGCTCGTGAGCGCGGGATAATGTTGGGGAACGGATGAGTTTCATAACTTATTATATGTATGGTTTAAAGAGAGATGAAACTACCGATGATTAAATCATACTGAAAAACAAACAAAAGAAAAGTAGCCCGTAACAGATTCGAACTGCTGTCGCAGGATCCAGAGTCCTACATGATTGACCACTACACTAACGGGCTATGTTACCTAATATAATGAGTCATGATAGATTATTAAAGTGTCGGTATGTTTTCCTGACATGTCATCATCTTTTATCTCTTCGGGCGGCAAATAATAAAGACATGGAAACCTCCGGCAGCACTCCTTTTGATCTCCTGAAAAATCTCACGCTCTATGCTGAGACCTACGGGTGTACATATAATGCCGGAGATACTGATAAAATTCTTGAGATTGCAAAGGCAAACGGCTGCAGAATAACAGATACGCCTGCAGAAGCTGACGCAGTTCTCATAAATACCTGTGTTGTTATTGATAAAACCGAGCAGCACATGTATGAGCGGCTGACGCTCTTCGAGAAAAAAGAGCTGTTTGTAACCGGCTGTCTTCCGGGGATTGCAGAAGAACGTCTGCGTTCACAGTTCCCGAAAGCGCACATAATTCACCCGGAAATAATCCACCCCTGCTGGAAAAATATCGGCACGATGCCTTCGGCGCGTACCGCAGTCCTCCAGATTGCACGAGGGTGCAGCGGACACTGTACATACTGCATTACCCGTCTTGCCAGAGGGAAGCTGGTTAGTTTTTCTGCGGAAGATATTATCGAACAGGCAAAAATCTGTATTAAGGCAGGGGCAGCAGAGCTGCAGGTCACCGCACAGGATACAGCATCATGGGGATTGGATTTCACCGGAGATGATAAAGACAGACGGCTTCCGTATCTCTTACGCGAATTAAGCAGGCTTGAAGGGAACTTTATGATTCGCGTGGGTATGGCAAATCCGGATACGCTGCTTCCAATTTTAGATGAGTATCTTGAGGTTTTAAAAAGTCCGAAGATTTTTCTCTTTCTGCACATCCCTGTGCAGTCGGGGTCTGATTCCGTGCTGAAACAGATGGGAAGACGCTACACAGGAAAGGAGTATGAGGAGATTATTTCCCGCGCGAGGCAGGTGTATCCGGAGATTAGAATCTGTACGGATTATATTGCAGGATTTTCCGGCGAAACGGATGCAGATGCAGCGGCATCTGTTGAGCAGATTCTTAGGACACGTCCGGGAAAGGTCAATATCACACGCTTCTCGGTACGGCCGAAAACGCCTGCTGCAAAATGGAAACGGATTCCTGAGCCGGTGAAGAAAGAACGCTCGAAGGCGTTAACAGATGCGGTAAACGCTGTTTACGATGCAAACGGTGATGTTCTCCTTGGACGCGAACTCGACTGTATGGTAACAGAAACTGATAAACCCGGAAGCGTTACCGCGCGCGACAAGGCATATCAGAATATTGTTATCTTAGAGGAACTGCCGATTGGAATGAGATTACGCGTCAGAATTACGGAAAACAGACGGCATTATCTTATTGGAGAGAGAATCTGAGAGGTAACTCTTAAGAGGATTGTACAAATAATTTATCTGTTTTAAACACCCATCAATTAAGACATGCATAAAGAAGAACTCCTTGAGCTTCATCAGATATTCTATGATATCAAAAGATACTATCAGTCCATTAACCCGGAACTGACATTTCCCGAGTATGAAGCTCTCAAAACAACTCCCGACCAGATTAATAAGAGCAAGCTCGAACACAAGTATGCGATATTTATTCTCGGTGAAGAACTCGCCACAGCTATGAAGGAGATTGAGACTATCTCTTCCCGCGGAATCCCGGCACGGATGCACGCACTCGCCGAGCATACGTTAGCTGAGATGGAAGCAGAACGCGAACATTAATTTTCTTTTTTGCGAAACCGATTTTTAAAACGGCAGAGTTTCATTCAAACTATTTTCCATTTGCCCGGAGTCTATTCTCTATCTGAGAACACCTCACAAAAATAACAAAGAGCAAAAAAACAGATTTCCGGAAATCATTCCGGAATTACATATTCGAACGATAGTTCGGTGCTTCGTCGGTAATTAAGATATCATGCGGGTGAGACTCTTTCAGACCTGCAGGAGTGATTCTTACAAAGCGGGCGTTTGCGCGCATTGCTGCGATATCTTTACTTCCCGAATATCCCATAGCTGACTTTAAACCGCCGATTGTCTGATAGATGACATCAGTAACCGAACCGATGTACGGAGTTGCCCCCTCAACACCTTCCGGCACATACTTGGTAGCGCCGATGCCTTTTTTCTGGAAGTAGCGGTCGGATGAGTTTCCTGAGGTCATAACGCCAAGAGAACCCATACCGCGGTACTGCTTGTACTTTCTGCCCTTCACCATCAAAGTCTTGCCCGGGGCTTCATCAGTTCCTGCAAACATACTTCCCATCATGACAGAAGATGCGCCTGCAACAATAGCTTTTGCCACATCTCCGGAGTACTTAACCCCGCCGTCAGCAATAACCGGAACATCAGCAGGACCTGCAACATCACAGACATTAGCGATAGCAGAAACCTGCGGAACACCGACACCGGCAACAATTCTGGTCGTACAGATAGAACCCGGACCAATACCTACCTTGATACCGTCCACGAAATCAATCAGAGCAGATGCTGCCTTTGCAGTTGCGATATTTCCGGCGATGACATCGCAGGAAAGCGTCTCTTTAATCTTTTTAACGCCTGCTACAACATGCATATTGTGTCCGTGTGCGCAGTCAACGATAATAGCATCCACACCGGCATCAGCAAGCATCTGCGCACGGTTTAAATCGAAAGGACCAACAGCTGCTGCAACACGGAGTTTTCCGGACGCATCGCGGTTTGCATTCGGGAACTGCTGCTTTTCAAGCAGGTCCTGCATGGTAACAATTCCAACGAGTTTCTTCTTATCATTAACGATAGGAAGACGCTCAATCTTTTTAGTGTACATCATGCTGATAGCATCCTCTGCAGTTACATCTTCTGCTGCACAGATGGGACGCTTTGTCATAATAGAGGAAACCGGCTCTGTACCCATCTTGGAAGCTACGGCACGGACATCTCTTCGGGAAACAATACCTACGAGTTTTCCTTTTGCTTCAACAACCGGAACTCCCCCAATACCATATCTGTCCATGAGGTTGGAGACAAAGGAGATGGTAGTCTCCGGAGATACATAGCGGACATCGTGCTCGATGAAATTGTCAGCAGACTTTACCTGCTTTACAAACTCGACTTCCTGTTCCGGCGAACAGTTGCGGTGAAGAACACCGATACCGCCTGCGCGTGCCATCGCAATAGCCATCGTGGATTCAGTTACGGTATCCATTGCTGCTGATACAAGCGGGATATTTAACGGGATGTTTTTAGAAAAGCGGGACTTCACATCAACATCATTCGGCTCAACCCATGATTCCGCAGGCTCTATTAATACATCGTCGAAAGTAAGCGAAAGTTCGACTTTGAGTTTGTCTGCGTACATTTCATCTCACCATTGAAATTGCTTTTCTGACGAGTTCTTCTTTCACCATTGTAGTTCTGTCGCCGCCGCAGACCATACCGCGGACACCGATGATTTCAGGGTCAATAGTTTTTAAGACAGGAATATCTTCAAACTTCAGGGAACCGGCAAGGGCTGTTCCAAGACCGAGTTTACGGTTGCCGTCAGTAAAGCGCTGCAGGGTTTCTGCGTTCATGAACTCGAAGGTGCTTTTTCCATCCTTCTTTCCGGTATCAATCATCGCAAAATCAGCGCCGCCTTCTGCTGCAAGGGGTGCTAAATCAAACGGACTTAACACACCTAAACGTGCATAGTCCGAGTATCCGGCGATAACGACGGTTTTTTCCGGGAACGGTTCTTTTACAGCTCTTACAACGCCTTTGATAACTTCGGCGGCAAGGGCTTTATCTGCAAACATCATTCCGATTTTAATAAAATCTGCACCGGCGCATGCTGCACCGTAGGCAGCAAGAGAGGCATTGCCCGGAAGCGGGGCATAGTCTCCGATAGCTGCAGAAACAGGGGTATTTCCTGCCATCTTTTTGATTTCACGAATTACCCACGGAAAATTCGCGCCGAGTGACCCTTCTGCGGGACGCTTGACGTCAATGATGTCAGCATCGAGACAGAATTTTGCCTCTTCTATAGAGCTAGGGCTGACTAATAATTTCATGTGTATTATGTGGTGCTGCAGATTAATACATGTTACTATTCATCAGGCGTGTAAGCGGGTTTAATTCTTACATAGATGAAGCAGTACAAAATAGAAAGAGAGGATAAAAAACTCACAGAATTGTCATTACTGCCGAAGCAGCAGTCCCAATAGATAGCAGAATACATGCGTGAAGAATGCCTCCGGATATGCCGCTGCCGGAGAGTTTTCCTGCGGCAAGCCCGCAGCATACACCATGAATCAGGACAGCATCTGAAAGTATCCCGGAAAACACACTGATATTTACGCCGTTTCCAAGTGCCGAAAACGAATCCATGAATACACCTGTCAGCATGAACTGAACGAAGATAAATACGCCGTATGAGATGTACATGATAAGGACATAAAGCTGCATTGATGATTTGCGCTGTACTGCCCTTTCTACAGAAAAGGCTGCTTCATCTGCGCAGAGAGAAAACGGATACGACATGTCCCGGCAGCGCCTTGATGCCTCCTGAATCAGCGGTGTCAGCCGGTCAGCAGAAGGTATCTGCAGGCGGTCACGTAAGCGTCCAAGGCTCTCATACACACCACCGCATAACCGGATGTCACGTACTGCAGCGGAGAGTTCTTTTCCCAGAACACCATGGATGTTTGATGCAGCCTCTGAAAGACCCTTTGAAAGAGTAAGCCCGCGGCCGGCAGCAGATGAGAGAATACGGCAGACCGATGGGAATTCCGATTCTGCAGCTGATACGCGGCTGCTTTTGCAAAAAGAGAATACCGCATACGGGAAAAATACGATGATAAGACCTATTGAGAGAGAAATTCCCGCAGGCACTAAACTTTTGAGCAGAAGTACTGCAGATACTGCAGAACCTGCCGGTATGCTGCAGATAAAAGTCAGATACGGACGGCAAATCAGTGTCTCTGCCGGACTGCTGAGAAATTTCCGAAATCCTTTTCTTCTCTCATATGCTGAAAACCGATTAAGAATCTCTCTTTCCGTTTTGTCTGACGGAGTTACCGATTGATTAACCGCAGTTGTTTTCTTTATCTGTTTCGGAGGTGACGGATAGAGTATATCAATAGCTAAGAGAAATCCGAGTGTTCCAAGGGGGAGCAGACCATAGACAACAGCTGATAACATAAGAGGGGATGCATTGTTCATAACACCCAGCGTGAGAAACACGATTACCGCAAACAAAACGCCTGCTACAAAAACAGAGACAAAGACTTCTGCAAAGACTGCTAACGATGCAGCACGTTTTTCCTCTGCGGCTTTTTCTTCTGCGCGAAGGGAAGCAAGGCGGGATGCCAGATATGATGCCGGAGAACCGGAGGTTTTTACTGCAGTAGAATATTCTGATAAAAAATCCCTGAACTCTTTATTATTAGAATGCTCTGCAGTCAATTCAACGGCTGTATAAGGATCACAGCCGGTCTTTTCAACCAGCAGAACCATGCGGTTTAATTCGTCTGCATAGAAGCCGTGCGCAGATGCTACATAAGATGAAACTGCTTCATACATAGATGTATCTGCAGCATGCATTACATAGAGCCATGAGACTAATTCTGATAGAGGCGGAATATACTCAGCCATAAAATTCCTTCAGTGCTGCAGTAAATGACTGATAATCCGGATGCGAAAGCATCTTCCGCAGAGCATCCGCTCTTACACGCAGTTCTCCCGAGAAGGGAGATGTAAATACTGTCGGCGTGTTCTTCTGTTTTCCGCCCGAATAAACCATGCTTATGTGGGGAGACCCCATCTCGCTCAGACCAACAATTTCTGCGATTTCGCTGCAGCGGCGGTATGGATATCCCGCATCATCTACTTCTGTTTTCTGGGTTATCACGATGTCAAGAGATTCTAACAGTGCGATGGGCACATTGAGCGGTTCATTTAAGAGTCTGTATACAGCTGAGTCGATATTGCCGGCATGGAATGTGGAAAATGTAGTGTGTCCCGTGTTCATCGCCTGAAACATGGTTAATGTTTCGATACCGCGGACTTCTCCAACAAGAAGATACTCCGGACGCTGGCGCAGAGCGGCGCGAAGAAGATCAAACATGGTAATCTCACCATTTGAAAGGGATGGTACCTGATTTGGTATCCAGTTTTCATGGTAGAGCATAATTTCACGTGTATCTTCGATAGATACTATTTTCGCAGAAGCGGGTATAAACTGTGCAAGGGAGTTTAAGGTAGTTGTTTTTCCGGCGGCGGTTTCTCCGATGATGAGAATTGAATGCCCCGTTTCTACAGCATACCATAGATATGCCATCTCTTCGATGGTAAAGGTGCCGTTTAGAATCAGATTTATCGGAGTCAGCGGTTTTTTGCGGAAACGCCGCAGGGAAAATGTTGAACCGTCGGCAGATACTGCTTTACCATACGTGAGCTGCAGACGTGAACCATCGGGAAGGGATGTATCTGCGACACAGTCAACAAGAGAAATCTGTTTTCCTCCGCGTTCCGCAAAGACAGCTACAGCTGAATCAAGTTCTTCTGCAGAATAGGTAATGTTTGTCCGCATGCTTTTATAGCGGTGGTGATAGATGAAAACCGGATGTCCGTAGCCGCCGCAGGAGATATCTTCTATTTCATCATCCAGACGTAAGGCATCTATCTTTCCCCAGTTCAGAAAATCCCGTTCGAGATAGTATTGATATTTGTAGACAGTTATAGGAGATAAGATGATTCTGCTTTCTGAAAGAAATTCAGAGAGAGCCTCGATGATTTCACTGCAGGCACCTGATACAAGGCGTTCACGAACTTCTGCTTTGATATGGGGCAGCAGTTCCTGTTCAAATCCGGAAAGTTCCGGTTCACTTACCTGATACTGCAGTCCGGCAGGTGTTTCTATTATAGATATACGCACAG
>DALTWR010000233.1 GCA_029986975.1 Methanocorpusculum sp. | reverse complement strand
CCGTCAGTTTGGAGATGCACGCTGTCTTTTATGTTCTATCTCAGATGTTCCCTGCGCAATCGTAGCTCCTCTCAGAACTCATCACCCAACAGACATCGTTGAGATTATATCCGGGGAGCGTCTGCGGGAAAAACTGAATCTGACAGACGGCACTCTGGTTGATGTCATAGTCGAATAAAATGCCGGACCAAAAAACCGCAGAAAAACACCTGCAGCAGCCAAAGTATCTTCCCATATCAAAAGCCGAGGCTGGAAAGATAGGGTGCAGCCATCCGGATGTTATCTTAGTAAGGGCAGATGCGTATGTAGATCACCCGTCCTTTGCTGCAGCACTTTTGGGACGTGTTCTTGTTGATGCAGGGTTTACTGTCGCTGTTCTGAATCAGCCCGACTGGCGTGACCACTCAGGAAAACCGTTTACTGAGTTTGGACGTCCGAATCTCTTCTTCGCCGTTGTCCCCGGAGAAGTAGATTCAATGATTAATGCATACACGCCGGCGCTGAGAAAACGGCATGATGACGTTTACTCTCCGGGCGGAAAAGTAACCAGGCCTGAACGTACCACAATCGTCTATACCAATATCCTCCACCGTCTCTATCCCGATGTTCCGATTATCATTGGCGGAGTTGAAGCAAGCCTCAGACGTTTTGCTCATTATGATTTCTGGTCAGACAGTGTAAGGCAGGGGCTTCTTGCTGATATCCCTGCCTCACTTCTCATCTACGGCATGGGTGAAAAACCGATTGTTGAAGCTGCAAAACGTCTGCGTGACGGAAAAAATCTTCGCGGAATTCCAAACACTTGTCATACTATATCTGTTGCTGAGTTTAAATCAGGAGAGATTAAAGGAACGGTTCTTCCTGCGTATCCTGATGTCAAAGATAAAGCAACCTTTGCTAAGTTCTGGAAAGCATTTTCTGACGGTGACGGGACACTCATTCAGCCGCACCCGAAAACAGTCATCGTACAAAATCCTGAGGCAGAATCACTCACCACAGAAGAGCTTGACAGAATCTATGAGCTTCCCTTTACCAGAAAACAGCACCCTGCAATAAAAGAGCCCGTTCCCGCCTTAGCTCCTGTTCAGTTTTCGCTTATCACGCACCGCGGCTGCTTTGGTGCAGTTCCTTCTGTTCGATAACTCATCACCAAGGAAAATGTATCATATCCCGCAGTGAGGCATCCATTCTTCGCGAAGCAAAACGGATGGCAAAAATGCCGGAGTTTAAGGGAACGATTTCTGATGTGGGCGGACCTTCAGCGAATATGTACGGTTGTACCTGCAGAAACTGGGAGACTAAAGGTCCGTGCAGAAATAAATCATGTATCGGATGCCCATCTCTGCAGTCTGGAACAAAGCAGCAGCTGCATCTCTTGAAGCGCTTTGCGAGATTCCGAAAGTAAAACATGTGTTTATAGGTTCAGGAATCCGGTATGACTTAATTCCGGAAAATGAAGAGGGTTCCCTCTATCTCAAAACAATCTCCGCACATCACATATCAGGACACCTGAAAGTGGCTCCGGAACATATTGTGCCAAGAGTTACAAAGATGATGAACAAACCGGATATCACTTCCTTCGATAAATTCAGAATACGCTTCGAGAAACTGCAGCAGATAAAGACTGGCGGGAACGGAAAACGGCAGTATCTTGTGCCCTACCTGATGTCCTCGCACCCCGGATGCAGAATCGAAGACATGGTAACCCTTGCTCTTTATTTGCGCGAACACAACATGTACACAGAGCAGGTTCAGGACTTCACCCCCTCCCCGATGACTTTGTCGACGGCGATGTATTATGCAGGACTTGACCCGCGAACCGGAAACAAAGTCTATGTTCCGCTCGGAAATGAAAAAAGGATTCAGCGAGCCATCCTTCAGTGGCGCGATCCGAAGCAGTATGATTATGTGGTGTCTGGTCTTCTAAAAGCCGGAAGAAAGGATTTAAT
>DALTWR010000232.1 GCA_029986975.1 Methanocorpusculum sp. | reverse complement strand
CTATATCTCCGAATAAAAAAACCAATCAAACTATCTTTTCTTACATTTTCAAAACAGTTAAGCTGTTTTCCTACAGCAGAAGCCCCATTACGACCAGAAGAGCCGTTGCCCCGATTAAATCAATGGAACTCGTAACAACCGGCACACCAAAATTATCCGGGTCGAGACCTATTTTATATGTGGCAGCAGCAGTGTAGTATCCTAAAAGATTCATCACCGTAATTACAATAAGTCCGGCGGCAAGAGAAAGCAAAAGCATCGGAACAAGACCGGGCGTGGAAATATCAAGCATCAGCGCTGCAAAGTGCGATAAAATACCCATCAGAGGAAGAATTACCAAAGCATACACATAGTTTTCGAGGAAATGACTCCACACCCGTTTCTGAGGCAGAAGTTTTGCATCAATTAAACCCATGTGCATCTCAGTTCCGATACGGGATGTAAGAATACCGCCAACCGAGCCGCAGCCGTTCATAAAAGGCGACATCAGAATTAAAACAGCAGCAGCTGCAATGAGAGATTCAAGCTGGTTTGTATAAAGAACTCCGGCGACGATACCCAACAGCGAAAGCGGCAGAAGAAGCGGCAGACCTTCTTTTAAGATATCTTTCATCAGCACAGTTCCGCGGAAAATTGCAATAACCGCCCAGACGAAAAGAATGAGAACAAGAATACCAAGAATCCACATCCACACAGGCGGAAGGTGCATGATAATAAGAGCTGCAGCAACAAGGCAGGGAAGCGTTACCATATCTCCTATCGTGGTAACTGCAGGTGCTCCTACCATATCCAAATCATGGTTTTTCTTGTAGCAGAAAAGACTCACTAAAACACCCACAATGGTCACCACAAGACCGGCGACCGTTCCTGATACAACCGAGATGATTATCATCTCGAAGAAACCGATGACCTCAATTCCGGCAATAAGGCAGATGAGTTTTCCAAAGACCGCGAGCGCTGCAGAAAGAATGATTGTCAGAATCAGTGATGAACGTAAGTTATCGCCCAACTCGGTATTACGGGAAATACTTGTTTCAAACGCACCAAGATGCATTGATGAAGATAAGCGCGAGGTAAGAATGCCGGCAATTGCCCCGCGCATATTTATTGACGGGGTTACCAGTACCATAAGTCCCGGGATTAAGAGGAGAACTTCGTTTACCGAACCTAAATAGATACCTGCAACAAAGGATAATCCGACGCTGACTAAGAGTGTTACAAAGCCGGTGAGAAAATCAGGATGCCGGTCGCTGAAGTGTTCGAATACTACTGGCAATGTCATCCGAATTCACCTCTTCATCCTGGCACATAACTCTTAATTATTGACTCTAATCCCGTATAAATGAGACGGAAAAAGCAGGGGTGAGAGTTCCTTCGCTTTAGACGTGCAGATGTGCTGAAATATAATTCCGTGACCTAAAGTAAACAGGCTGTGCGGATTAATTTCCTTAAAAGAAGTACGTGAGTCGGAGTAATAAGCCTCCTTCTGTTTTAGCGGTATTCGGCTTAGCGTTGTACCCGGGCATTGATCAGGCGGTCTTTTAACCCTGTTTCAACTTTCACCTGCAGAGATTCGCCGTTCCATCGCGAACTGAGTTCTCCGTTCTGCATTTCTGCATCATAACTCCGTCAGCCGCGTATCGTTTCTGTTCCAGAGCTGTGACTCTCGCCACCCGTACTTGTGTACGGCTGCATGCCTGATGGTGGGAGGACTTTCCTCAGTGAGTATTCACCGTGAACCGCGTGCTCCCTCTCACGTGATTATATATTGGTCGGTGAGATAGTTAAGGCTTGGGGAGATGAAGATACGATGCAGTTCGTATGCTGCTGAGTTACAGGTTGAGTTTGAGAATATAATTATTGTTATAGTGATGGTGTACAACCACTCACTTTTTGCTGAAAGTGATGGTGTACAACCACTCACTTTTGACTGAAAGTGATGGTGTATAAC